>NZ_JCBATA010000032.1:0-80285 GCF_059816245.1 Frankia sp. RB5 | reverse complement strand
GGCCCATGACACCGAACCCGCCGACGGGCTGATCCCGCTCACCGTCAACGAGGTCCGCCACCTCATCATCCAGCTCGCGATGCCCCGACCCGCCCCGGCCGCCGGCTTCGTGCTGGCCTGGTCCTGGTGGCGACGCCGCCACCAGGCACGCGCACAAGCCAGCCACTACCACCGCCAGGCCGCAGCCCTACAACTCAATTGATCACAAAAGTCGGGCTGGAGTACTAGCGCCTCCTCGGGCGCCTCTGGCAAGGTCCCGCTCCAGTTCCGCATATCGCGGACGCTGTCCTGAACTCGGATCGCCCCGGTTCGGCGAGTTGAACCGTTTTACATCAGTAGTAGTTTTACATCAGTAGTAGGAATATCCCGCACGCGGCGTCCGGGTCCCAGTGGTCAGCCGGATTGCTGGGGCCAGAACGTCCGCGCCGCCGGCGGCCTCACCTGACCCCGCCGGCAGGTGCCGCCTCAGAGCACCGCGGCCCGGCTCGGTGCGGCCAGTGCGCCTGGTGCGGCGGTCGGGGTGAGGACGGCGGCGAGGAGGCCGGGGAAGCGGGCCTCCAGGTCGTCGTGACGGATCGTGACGGATCGTCGGCGTCCCTCGGCCACGGTCGTCGTCAGGCCGGCCTCGCGCAGGACGCGGTAGTGGTGCGAGACCGTCGGCGGGCTGACGTCAACCCCGCTGGCGACGGTGGCACAGTCGACCAGCCCGGAGCTGGCGTACATCCCCCGCAGCAGGGTGAGCCGTACCGGGTCGGCGAGGGCGGCGAGCACCGTGACCAGGTCGATCGAGTCGCGGCTGGGCTGCGGGAGCTGTCGGGACATGGCGGACCGCCCGACTCAGACGCGCTGTCGGTCGATACGAACTTCCAAATACTTTGACATTCATCGAAGCGTACCCCTAGCCTCGACGCTGTGACGATTCGACAAGCATCGAATGACATGCCACCCGACACCGGCGGGGAGGCGCTGCGGGGGTGGCAGCTCGGCCTGCTGGCGGCCGGCACGTTCACGCTCGGTGTCGACGCGTTCGTCCTCGCCGGCCTGCTCCCCACGATCGCCGACGACCTGCACGTCCGGATCTCGACGGCCGGCCAGCTCACCACCATCTTCTCAATCACCTACGCGGTCGGCTCGCCGGTGATCGCGGCCCTCACCGGCCGCTGGGACCGGCGGGTGCTGCTCGGCGCCGGCCTCGCGCTGTTCCTGCTCGGCATGGCCGGCCAGGCGCTCGCCCCGTCCTACGCCGTGATGGCCGCCGGCCGCGCCGTCGCGGCCATCGGCGCGGCCGCGTTCCAGTCGAACGCCTATGTGATGGCCGGGGTGCTGGCCGGCCCGGAGCGGCGCGGCCGGGCGCTGGCCGCCGTGACGGCGGGGACATCACTGTCCACGGTGCTCGGCGTCCCGTTCGGTGTTCTGGTCGGGCAGACGTTCAGCTGGCGAGCCGTGCTCTGGACGATCGCGGCCCTCGCAGCGGTCACCGCCGTCCTGGTACCGCGGCTGCCGAAGGCCCACGTCCCGCCGACGAGCCTGCGTACCCGCCTCGGCGTGCTGATCCGGCCCCCGGTGCTGGTCCTGCTGGTCACGACGGTGCTTGTGGTGGCGTCCTCGCTGCTGCTGGTCATCTACCTGCCGGTCGTGCTCGGGATGGATGAGGGCGACCGGCGCCTCGTGGTGGTCCTGCTCGCCTTCGGCGTGGGCAGCATCGCGGGGAACCGTCTGGTCGGCCGGCTCGTCGACAGCCGCGGCGCGCTGGGGGTGCTGCTGGTCGGGATGGCCGGTGTCGGCGTCTCGTACGCGGTGATGGTGGGGGTGCGGACGTGGTTCGTGCCGGCGCTGGCCGTCGCGGTGGCGGTGGGCGCCTTCGGCGGGCTGACGATCACCCCGCAGCAGCACCGACTGTTCGCCGTCGCCCCGGACGTCTCCACCGTCGCCCTCGGGCTGAACGGCTCCGCCATCTACCTCGGCGCCGCGCTCGGCGCGGCCCTCGGCGGGGTCGCCCTCGACGCGGTCGGCGCCTGGGCGGTCCCCGCCACCGCAGCGCTCCTGGCAGCGGCCGCCCTCGCCCTGATCGTGCTCGGCGCCCCGGAGCGACGCTCCCGCTCCAGGGCCATCCAGCCCGCGCCCTTGCCCACGCGACCCGCCACTCCCCCGATGACACAGGTTGGCGTGGCGGCCTCCACCGCGTCGGCCGCATCGACGACACCCTGCAGCGACAACATCGGCCCTGGCTCGCGGCCGTGACAGGGCTGGCCGGGAACCGGCCTGGCACCGCGACCCCGACGGCCAGTTCCAAAGCGGAGCGCGCGAGGTCGGACTGTCAACGCTGGACCTCCGACCGCCGGCGACCACATGCGAACAACGCCCTCCGGCTCGGACCATCGTCTAAGATAGCGGCCTGACTGCACGCTTACCGATCGATTCGTAGCGATTCGACGGGAAGGGGCTCCTGGCAGCGCCGATCGACGACGTTAGGGCAACTATGCTGATCCGCTTCCAGGTAAGCAACTTCCGCTCGATACTGGGCAGCGCCGAGCTCTCCATGATCGCGGTCGATCGGGATCGCGAAGCGGCCCGCCCTGCGGAACTGCTGGGCGAGAGCATCCTCACCGTATCCGCGATCTTCGGCCCCAATGCGTCGGGAAAGTCCAATGTCATCGCGGCGTTCGACTGGCTTCGGGAGGCCGTCCGAGACTCCCTTCGATCCTGGGATGGCGAGATCCCCATCGACCCTTTCGCGTTCGACGACGGTCCGACCAGGCCGTCCGAATTCGTCGTCGACTCCCTCGTCGATGGGGTGCGGTTCGAATACGTACTGGAACTGGACCGCAGCGCCGTCCACTACGAGGGGCTTTTCCACTATCCAGAGAAAAAGCGTCGCCGAATCTTCGAGCGAGACGGCTCCGACCTCAAACTGCAGCGAGGCCTCGGCGGGCTGTCGGGAACGCGGGAGCTTCTCACCAGCGTCACACTGGCCTTGTCCGTCGCGCACCGGTTCAACGAGCCACTCGTCTCGAAGTTCGTCCGAAATCTTATCCGGGCGCAGGTTTTCGGGCCGCAAGGATTTCTGCTCGCAAGAATTGGTGGAGGACTCCGGCCCGCCGGCACCCTCTCCACCGTTCGCTGGTTCGACGAACAGCCAGAAGGCGGCAAAAAGGATCCGGGCGGCGACGCGAACGAAAAGGCCACCGACCGCGCTCAGGCACTCGCGCTGCTGCGCATGGCCGATCTGGGAATCGTTGACGTACTCGTCGAGGATCCGGTTCATTTTCCGATGCCGCCGGACGGTTCCGAGCCGCCTCGCCCTCGGCCCCGGCGGCGAGTTCGCCTTGTCCACGAGGCCGGGGACGAGAGGGCGCCGCTGAACTTCGTGGCCGAATCCGAGGGCACGCGCGCCTGGTTCGAGTTGATTGGACCGACCCTCTACGCACTCCGGTCCGGAACGCTGATCTTCTTCGACGAACTGGACGCGAGCCTCCATCCGACCCTGTCCGCACAGCTGATCGAGCTGTTCCATGATCCTGCCACGAACCCCAAAGGCGCACAACTGATCTTCACCTCCCACGACACCAGCCTGCTGAACCATCTCAATCGGGACGAGGTCTGGTTGACCGAGAAGAGCCGGTCGGGCGCGACCCGCCTCGGCGCGCTCGCGGATTTCGCCGGCGAGCGGGTCCGGAGGTCCCAGAACCTCGAGAACGCCTATCTCCACGGCAGATTCGGAGCGCTTCCCGACACGGACCGTACGGAGCTACTTCGCTCACTCGGTCTCATCGGTTAGCCTCGTGACTTCCAGGAGATCCCAGCCCACGCCACTGAGGCGAAAAACGCAGATCAGGCCGGAGAAGAAGACTATCGTCGTCTTCTGCGAAGGCAGAAGGTCGGAGCCCGACTACATCCGCGGTTTAAAGAGGATCTCAACGGTGGCGGCCAACGCCGCCATCAGGATCGAGATCGTGGTGGCCCCGGGGGTTCCGGCGACGCTCGTCCGCCGGGCGGTGGAGAAGGCCAGGGACCCCGAAATCGACGAATGCTGGTGCACCTTCGACGTCGAATGGCCGACGAATCATCCCAATCTGAAACAGGCGGTGAGCCTCGCCCGGGAGAATGGGATCAGGCTGGCGATCTCGAACCCCTGTTTCGAGCTCTGGCTCGTGCTGCACTTCGAGGACCACAGGAGGTTCTCCGACAACGCCACGATCGAGCGCCGGAGCAGGGAGCTCGACGGGAGGAGCGGCAAAGGGATCGATCCCGCGGTGTACATGCCACGAAGGTGGGAGGCCGTGGAACGCGCTCGGGCGCTGGAGGCGATGCACCTGCGGAACAGTGTCCGGTTCCCCGCCGACAACCCGTCCTCGTCCATGGCCGATCTTGTGATCGCGACCGGCGGCCAGGCCGCCGCGCCCGATTACTCCGAATCTCGAGGAGACGGTCCAGGCCGACGTGGAGTGCGCTCGAATCGCTAGCCAGGCGCTGCCCAACCGGTGCGTCTACTACGGCCGTTCCGTGGAGGATCCGCCCTGGACTGTCACGACGCGGCCGCTGACGCGACGGTCGAGCGGGTCGGCGCCGCCGGGGATGAGCTAGGCGGCGCCGACTGTGCCTCGATGGAGCGGGTGACGTCAGGCGGTCAGGCGCACTGGCCGGAGCGAGGTCCGGTCGCGGTGTTGCCGTCCTGCCGCAGGGTCGGCTGATTGCCGCTGCAGCTCAGGGGGCCGGTGACGCGGTTGCCCGTGAACGTGGGTGTGGGTGCGCCGCTGTTGCCGGTGATGCGCACCGGGCCACTGACCGTGTTGCCCGACGCGGTGAAGCCACCGGTGTTCCCGTCCACCGTGAGCGGACCGCTGATCGTGTTACCGGCGCAGGACGGCGCGCCGCCGACAAGCACGTAGCCGCTGCTGCCCTGGATCGACACCGGGCCGGCGAACGCCGCCTGGCAGACGCTGATCGCCAGCGCCCCGTCGGAACTCAACGGGCCGGCGACGGTGGCACCCGTGACGGCGAGGGCTCCGCCGGCCTTCACGGTGACCGGTCCACTCTGCCGGCCGCCCGGGCCGAGGCACAGCGACTGACCGGCGGTGACCGTCAACGGGCCGCTGCGGCTGCCGGTGACGCAGGGCTCGCTGAAGCTGACCGTCACGGTGGTGGTCGCGCTCTGGCCCGGTGCGTGCGCCGCGTCCCCGCCGTAGCTGGCGGTGATCGTGTGCGGGCCGGGCCGCAGGCCGGTGATGCCGAGTCCGGTCTGCCCGCCGTCCAGCGTCGCGGTGCCGAGGGGGACCTCGCCGTCGAGGAAGGTCACCGTGCCCGTCGGGGTGCTCCCGGCCGGACTCGTGACGGCCGCCGTCAGGGTGACCGCGTGGCCGAACAGCGGCGTGGGGGTGCTGGCGGACAGGGAGACCGTGCTCGCCCAGCGGAACGACACGGTGGCGTGGCCGTTGCCGTGGTTGACGCCCGCGGTGAGCGTGACGTCGGTCAGGGACGTGGCGGCGTAGCCGCTGCCACCGCCACCGCCGGCGCCGGAGAAGTTGCCCGGGTCACCCCCGCCGGAACCGCCGCCGCCGCCGTGGTAGCCGCCACCACCGCCGCCGCCACCGTTCCCGCCGCCCCCACCGTTGCCGCCGGGACCTCCGCTGCCCGGGTTGGGCTGGCCGGTGTTCGGGTCGATGTCACCGCCGGCGATGCCGGGGCCGCCGCGAGTGGAGTTGGGGCTGCCGGTGCCGTCGGCGCTCTGGGTGGCGCCACCGCCGGCGGCACCGGAGCCCGCCGGACCGCCGCCCTGGCCGCCGGCCTCGCCCGCGAGGCCGCCGCCGGCACCGCCGCGCAGCAGCGGGCCGCCGTTGCCGGCTCCCCCGCCCCCGCCCGCGACCAGGATCCGTTCGGCCGGGCCGAACGCGCCGACGCGCACGTCCGAACCGCCACCGCCGGAGCCGCCACCGCCGTGCGCGCCACCGCCGCCGGCCCCGTGACCGGTGCCGCCCGGGCGGGCGAACTCGCCGTGCCGGGAGGTGCCGGGCACCCCCGCGCCCCCCGTCGTGATCTGCAGGACCTGGCCGGGCTGGACGGCCACCGTCGCCCGGCTCTGTCCACCCAGCCCGCCGGGGGCACCGGCGTTCGGCGGGTTCGGCGCGACGAAGCCGGCCGCGCTGCCGCCCTCGGCCCCGAACAGATCGATGGTCACGCTGGCCACGCCGTCCGGGACGGTGAAGACGTCGGTGCCCGGCCGGTCGTAGACGCAGGCGGGTGGGGCGGTCGCGGAGGTGGTGAGCGAGCCGGTCGCCCCGCACGGCGACGACGCGCCGGCGGGTGGATCCGCGGCGAGGGCCGCCGGTGGCGCGCCCGCCATCGCGGTGAGGATGCCGAACGCACCACCGAACACGATCATCCGGGAGCGCAGCCGGGTTGGCCTGGAGGGATACGTCCTGGGTAGGACGGGACGGGGGTCCACGGAGATGTACCGTCTCTTTCGGTCTTGATCAGACGCCGTCGTCGGCGCACAGCGCCCAGGCGTCGGTGTAGGTGCTCGGCGAGCTCGCGCCGCCGGTGTGGCTGAAGGCCGTCCAGTACGCGGCGCTTGTCGTGCCGTCACTGACCGGCGTGCCGGTGGAGCCGCTGGGGAAGCTGCCGTTGAGGTGCGTGCCGCCGGAACCCGGGCCGGTGAAGTCCGTGGTCGTCACGCCGCCGCCGCTGACGGCAGCGCCGCCGCTGATCAGCTTGCCGTCGGAGCCGCCGCAGCCGACGGTGGCCGTCTGCCCGGTGGTGGCCGAGGTCGGCCCACTCACCTCGGTGAAGCGGACCTTCACCGTGACGCCGCTGACGTTGATGCCGCTTGCGCTGCAGATCGCGTAGGCATAGGTGGTGTTGCCGCTGTTGCCGCCGCCGCCGTTCCAGCCGACGGCGCTCCACGCGTTCGGGTTGGTCGCCCCGTCCGCCGCGGCCTTCAGGCCGTAGTCGTGCGCGGCGTCGTTGAAGGTGGGGAAGCTGGCGATCGGCTTGAGGCTGCCGATGCTCGCCGGGGTGCTGCGCGCGCCGCCGCCGAGCAGCACGGTGTTCGCCGGGCAGACGGCGGTGACCAGGCCGACCGTGGAAGCCGACGCCGGGCCGGCGACCTTGTTCATGACGACCTGGGTGTGGTTGATCAGCGTGCTGGTCAGGCAGGTCGCGTACGGCGTGGTGGAGAAGGCGGCGTCGGTCGCGCCGCCGGTGCCGCCGATGCCGAGCCAGTGGGTGACGTCGGTGCCGACGACTCCGGTGGTGCCGGTGTATTCGGAGCTGCCGTCCGAGCTGGGCCCGGTGCCCATCACGTGGTTGCCGTTCGAGACCGCGCCGGTGCCGATGGCCTGGTTGATCCCACCGCCGGCGACGAGGCCGCTGGCGCAGTCCGCGTGGGTGGAGATCTCGGCGAACGTCGTCGAGGGCCCGCTGGTGGCCCCCGGCGTGCGCACGGTGAGGCCCACCGAGTTGGCGTGCGCGGTGCCCGGCACCGCCACGGTCAGCGCCGCCGCCAGCACCAGTGCCGGACCGGCCGTGCGCCCCAGCCTTCGGGCGGTGACCTCACGGGCGGGAAGTCCGCGGGCGGGAAGTCCGCGGGCGGGAAGGGACAGGCGCGCCATGTGCGCTCTCCTTCGGAGTCGATGAGGTGACGGTCGCGCGGGCGGAGTGGTCGGAGCGGACGAAACGGAGTGGTCGGAGTGGACGGAGTGGTCGGAGTGGACGGAGTGAGGGGAGTGCTGGGTCGCGGGATGGGTGCTGTCAGCGGGCTGGGCGCCTGTCAGTCGTTGCCGCCGTGCCTGTCGGCACAGACCGCGAAGGCGTGGGCGGCGGTGGCGCCGGGCAGGCTGCCACCGGCGGCGACAATGCCGCTCCACGTGGTGGGATTGGGCGTCGTGCCGGTGGCCGGAGTGCCAGCGGGGTCGCTCGGGTAGCTGCCGCGCAGATGCACGCCGCCCTGCAGCGGGCCGGTGGGGTTGTCGACGTACACGCCGCCGCCGGTGAGGACACCGTCGGCGCAGCTGGCGCCGATCGTGACGGCCGTGCTGCCGGCCTGCGGGCCTGGCCCGTCCACCCGGCTCACCCGGGTCTGCCCGCCCTGCGGCTTCGCGCAGACCGCGAACGCGGTGGTGACGGCCGCCGGGTCGCTGTTGCCCCCGCTGGAACCCACGGCGGTCCAGGACGCGGGGGCGAGCGCGCCGTCGGCCAGCATGGCGCCGTCGGCGGTACTGGGGTAGCTGCCGATCGGCTTGAGGCTGGTGGAGCCCACCGGGGTGGCCAGCGCCCCGCCCCCGAGGAGCAGGGTGCCCACCGGGCAGGTGGCGGTCGCGGTGGCCTTGGCCTGGCTGCCGGTCGGCCCGGGAGTGGATGCCACGACGACCGTGCGGTGCTGGAACTTCTTCGTCGCGCACAGGGCGAGGCTGGTGACCTGGTCGCCGGTCTCCGACTGGCCGCCGAAGTTGCCCGTCGCCGACCAGGAGCCAGGGTCGGCGGTGGTGCCGGCGGTGAGGGGACCGCCCGTGCCGTCGGCGGGATAGGTCCCCTTCGCCCGCAGCCCGTTGATCGGAACGGCCGGGTCGGACGGGTCGGCCCGGCCCGTCCACATGCCGCCGCCGACGAGACGGGTGCCGGGCGGACAGGCGACTGTGGCGGTCGTGGCGGTCGCGGACTCGGCCGTCATCGGCGCGTTCGCCGTGGCCACCCGGATGTCCGGCAGGGGCGCCGCGTTCGCCGCCGTGCCCCCGGTCCAGGCCAGCACCGCCGCGCCGAGCAACACCACCGAGCCGGCCGCGGCAGGGCGTGCGCGTACCGCGCCCAGCCTGCCGGAGCCCACACGCTTGTCGATCATGCGGAAATCCTTCGTCTACCAGGAATGGGAAGAGATCGGGTTGTGGATGACGGCTTCGCTGCGGCACATCCACGGCGTGAACGGCGCGCGGTTCCGGCCCATGGGGCCGCTCGGCACGCGGCGCGTTCGGAGCCCCCTTGCCCCGACCGCGCATTCACCGGAAAAACCCGGCTCTCGACCACGCAGATGCGGACTCTAGCAGCAGCTGAACCCGCTTTTGCGCTTTTCGATCCGCCCCGGAGAACGGCGGTGACCCACCGCGGTATCCACGCGCCGCGCGGATCGCCGGCACCTACGGAAGCCTCCCGGCTCGCGGCAGGTGGTCGCAGCCGATCCAAGGACCCGGACGCGGTGGCCGAGCGCCCCTGGATGACGGGCCGCCAGCTGAGGCCATCACACGCTCAGCACGGTTGAACCGGGCTGGTTCGTGCCCATGCCCGTGACCTGCATCATCAGGCGGCAGCCACGGGACGATCTCGGCCCGCATGCGTCGAGCCCGCGCCGGTGGGCCGGGCCGGCCGGCGCATTGGGCTGACCGGCCAGATCGCGGGCACCAGGAGACGTGACGAGGACCACGCCCGGCCGGTCAGGGCCTAAGCAGGCCGAAGCGCCTCGTCGGCCTCGTCCTTCGGTGTGCGGAACAGGCCGCGCAGGGTCAGCCGCACCAGGCGGTCGGCCTGCTCACGCGACGTCTGTTCGGCGATCCAGGCGGCGGCGTTCATGAGCGCGAAGATGTCCGCGCTGGTCGCGTCCTGGCGCAGCGCTCCGGCCGCGCGGGCCCTGCCGATCAGCCGGTCGCCGATGTCGTTCATGCGCGCGCACGAGGCGTGCAGTTCGGAGCGCTCGTCACCGGCGCCCGCGGCCAGCATGCCGGCGAGCCCCTGGTAGGCGGCGGCGTGCTCGACGACGGCGGCGACCCAGGCGGCGAGCGCCGGGGCGGGTTCGGGCTGGGCGAGCAGCGCCTCCCCGTGCTCGAACAGGGCTCCGTTGCGTTCCCGCAGCACCGCGGCGACCAGGGCGTCGCGGGAGGGGAAGTGGGCGTAGAGGGTTCCGATCGCGACGCCGGCGCGGCGGGCGACGGCCTCCAGCGACGTGCCTGTCCCCTGCTCCCGGAAGGCGGCCTCGGCCTCGGTCAGCAGCCGTTCCCGGTTGCGTCGCGCGTCGGCGCGCGGACGACGTCGATCGCTGCTCATCGCGTCCCTCCCGGATAAGTCGAGGCATCCTCAGGTAATATTCTCGAGGCATCCTCAGGTTATCCGCCGAACGACGTGGACCGGGAGAGAGAAATGATCTTGGTGACGGGCGCCACCGGCTCGATCGGCCGGCCGCTGGTGCGCCGGCTGCGCGCGAGCGGGGTCGCATTCCGCGCGCTGGTCCGCGACGAGGCCCGGGGCCGTGCGCTGGGCTGCGACGTCGTCGTCGGCGATCTCGACGATCCGGCCTCGATCGCCGCGGCCCTGCGCGGCGTCGACCAGCTGTTCCTCAACGGCGCCGGCGCGGGGCCGGTGGACGGGGAGCAGCCCATGGTCCGTCAGCAGACCGACGCCATCGACGCCGCCCGCGCCGCCGGGGTCGAGCGGGTGGTGAAGATCTCGGTGTGGCACGCCCACGAGGGCGGACGGCTCGCCGAGGGCGCCCACTGGGAAATCGAGCAGCATCTGAAGGTGTCCGGCCTGCGGTGGACCGTGCTGCAGCCGAACGGCTTCATGCAGAACTTCCTCACCGGCGCCGGCTCCTTCACCGCCGACGGGGAGCTGATCGGCGCGTACGGCGACGCCCGCGTCTCCTACATCGACTGCGAGGACATCGCCGCCTGTGCCGCGCGCATCCTGACCCGCCCCCGCGGCCAGGACGAGCCGGGGAACGAGACCTTCATCCTCACCGGCCCACAGGCCCTCACCCACAGCCAGATCGCCGAGAGACTGTCCGCCGCGATCGGCCGCACCATCCGCTACCGGGACCTGCCGCCGCCGGAGTTCGCCGCCACCCTGCGCGCCCAGGGACTGCCCGCGGCGTTCGCCGACGACGTCGCCGCGCTTCACGCCGAGGTCGCGGCCGGCTCGCTGGCGGCGACAGCCTCGGCGGTAGCGGACCTCACCGGCCGAGCCCCCCGCACCTTCGACGACTTCCTCGCCGCCCACCGCGACGACCTGCGCGCCCTCGGCCGTGCGCGCAGTGTGGAGTAGCGGTCTTACCGCGCACGAAGTTGCCAGTTCGAGACGCGGCATGGCCGGACATCGAGCGCGCTCGAATGGCTAGGGTCGTTGGGAGGACGACGGTCCCGGCTGGGGATGGTCGATGCCACGGTGCAGGAGGCAGTACGCCATGCGGTATCGCAAGCTCGCCCGGACCGGTGTCGAGGTCAGCACGCAGTGCCTCGGCGCCATGATGTTCGGGAAAATGGGGAACACCGACCACGACGAGTGCGCGCGGATCATCAATGCGGCGCTCGACGCGGGCATCAACTTCATCGATACCGCGGACGTGTACTCCCAGGGGGAGAGCGAGCAGATCGTCGGCAAGGCGATCAGTGCGCGGCGCGAGGACGTGGTGCTGGCGACCAAGTGCTTCAGTCCGATGGGCTCCGAGCGCAACCACCGCGGCGGCTCCCGGCGCTGGATCATCAAGGCGGCCGAGGACAGCCTGCGCCGCCTCGGCACCGACTACATCGACCTTTACCAGGTGCACCGGCACGACTGGGACGTCGACCTGGAGGAGACCCTCGGCGCCCTGACCGACCTGGTCCGCCAGGGCAAGGTGCGTTACCTCGGCTCGTCGTCGTTCCCGGCGGACTGGATCGTCGAGGCGCAGTGGGCGGCACGCCGCCGCGGCAGCGAGCGGTTCGTCTGTGAGCAGCCGCAGTACTCGATCTTCGCCCGGTCGATCGAGGAGTCCGTGCTGCCCGCCACGCTGCGCCACGACATGGGTGTCATCCCATGGAGCCCGCTGGCCGGCGGCTGGCTGACGGGCAAGTACCGCCGCGGGGCGGACGTCCCGTCAGGCTCGCGCTATGCCAGTGACGGCGCGATCGCCCGCCTGCGCGGCGGCGGCGACCTGGATGACGACCCGAGCACGCCGGCCCGCTACGACGCGGTCGAGGGGCTCGTGACCATCGCCGAGCAGGCGGGAGTGTCCCTGACCCACCTGGCGCTGGCCTTCGTCGACAGCCACCCGGCCGTCACCTCGACGATCATCGGGCCGCGGACGATGAAGCAGCTCGAGGACGCCCTCGCCGGCGCCGATGTCACCCTCGACACGACGGCCCTCGACGCGATCGACAAGGTCGTGCCCCCGGGCACCGACATCGCCGGCATCGAGCACTACAGCGGCAGCCCCTCCCTGCGCGCGGCCTCTCGCCGCCGTATCGCCTGACCCTCCCCATCAGCTGACACAGCCCCATCAGCTGACACAGCCCATCGCTGACGTGCCCCGCTGACACGACTCGCTGACACGAGACCGGTGGATCGCCGGCCCGTGTCAGCGGGCTGTCAGTGTGACAGCGGCGTGGCAGCGGCCTCTCGGTCGCGTCTCGCCAAACTGTCAGTGCCGGCCGGCATGCTGCTCGACATGACGGTCAGAGATCCAGACTCAACCCCCGCGATCGTCGCCGAGGGCCTCGTCAAGCGCTACGGCGAGACGACCGCGCTCGACGGCGTCGACCTGCGGGTGCCCGCCGGCACGGTCTTCGGCCTGCTCGGCCCGAACGGCGCCGGCAAGACCACCACGGTCCGCGTCCTCGCGACCCTGATCCGCCCGGACTCCGGCACCGCCGTGGTCGGCGGCTACGACGTGCACCGTGACGCGCACCGCGTCCGCCAGCTCGTCGGCCTCACCGGCCAGTACGCCTCCGTCGACGAGATGCTCACCGGTACCGAGAACCTGGTGATGATCGGCCGGCTGCTCGGTCTGTCCCGGCCGCAGGCGAAGGCACGGGCCGCCGAGCTGCTCGCCGAGTTCCGGCTCAGCGACGCGGCATCCCGGCCGGCGAAGACGTTCTCCGGCGGCATGCGCCGGCGGCTCGACCTGGCCGCGAGCCTGGTCGGCCGCCCCCGCCTGCTGTTCCTCGACGAGCCGACGACCGGCCTCGACCCGCGCAGCCGCAACGAGATGTGGGACGTGGTGCGCGACCTCGTCGGCGTCCACGGCGTCACCGTGCTGCTGACCACCCAGTACCTGGAGGAAGCCGACCAGCTCGCCGACGACATCGCCGTCGTCGACCACGGGCGGATCATCGCCCAGGGCTCACCGGACGAGCTCAAGAAGCAGACCGGCGCGCAGACGCTGGCGGTACGCCCGGTCGACCGCGCCGACACCGAGCTGGTCGTGACCACGGTCGCCGACATCATCGGGGCGGCCCCGGAGCTCGCCGGCACCCTCGTCAGCGCCCAGGTCACCGACCCGGCCGTGCTGCCGGCGATCGTGCGCCGCCTCGACGACGCCGGGGTGACGGTCGGGGAGATCACCCTGCGCAGCTCCAGCCTCGACGAGGTCTTCCTCTCCCTGACCGGCCGCCCCGCCGAGGACGCGGCCTCCCCCGACACCGACCCCGCTGGCACCGGCGAGCCGACCACCGACGACCCGACCGCCCGGATCCCCGCGGCGACGAGGAGCTGACCCGCGCCATGACGACCCTGACCACCACCCTGCCCGAGCAGGCGCCCCGGGCCGCCGCCCCCCGTCCCGAGCCGGCCGGCCCCCCGCGGGTCACCCCGCTCGACGCCCTGCGGCACACTCGCACGCTGGCGTGGCGCACCCTCGTCCAGATCAAGCACAACCCGATGGAGCTGCTCGACTTCAGCGTCCAGCCGCTGATGTTCCTGCTGCTGTTCACCTATGTGTTCGGCGGCGCGATCTCCGGTTCGACCAGCGACTACCTGACGTTCGCACTGCCCGGCATCATCGTCCAGAACACCCTGTTCACCACGCTGAACACCGGCACCGGGCTGAACACCGACCTGACCAAGGGCGTGTTCGACCGGCTGCGCTCGCTGCCGATCGCCCGCTCCGCGCCGCTGGCCGGGCGGATCGTCGCCGACCTCGCCAAGCAGCTCTGGGCCATCTGCATGCTGCTCGGCCTCGGCTACATCCTCGGCTTCCGGGTGGAGACCGGGCCGCTGCAGGCGGTGGCCGCTGTCGGGCTGGTGATGCTGTTCGCGCTGTGCGTGTCGTGGATCTCGGTGCTGGTCGGCATGCTCGTCTCCGAGCCGGAGAAGGTGATGATCTTCGGATTCACGCTGATCTTCCCGCTCACGTTCGTCAGCAACGCCTTCGTCCAGACGTCGACGATGCCCGGCTGGCTGCAGGCGTTCGTCAAGGTCAACCCGGTGACGGCGCTCGCCGACGCCACCCGCGGCCTGCTGGTGTCCGGCCCGGTGGCGACGCCCGTGTGGCATGCGCTGCTGTGGGCGGCGGGGATCGCCGCGGTGTTCGCGCCGCTGGCGGTGGCGGCCTTCAAGCGGCGGGTCTGACCGCCGATGGCCCTCACGCCTGAGCGTGGCGGCGAGCAGGCCGGCCCGCCGCCACGCATCGTGATCGTCGGCGGCGGGCTCGCCGGGCTGACCCTCGCCCGCATCCTGCACGAGACGGGCATCGCCGCCACTGTCTACGAACTCGACGCCCGCCCCGGTGCCCTCCCGCCGCCCGACGGCGTGCCGGTCCATCCGCTGGACCTGCGTCCCGACGCCGGCCTGCGGGCGCTGCGGGCGGCCCGCGTCACCCATCCTGCCGACGGGGCCGTGCCAGCTGACGGGGCCGTGCCGGGCGGCGGGATCGACGCGGCGGAGCTGCGGCAGCGCCTGCTCGACGGGCTGCCCTCCGGCCGGGTCGTCTGGGACACGCCGGTCATGGCGGTGCGGCGGAGGGAGGGCGGCCGCGGTCACCACGCCGAACCCGGGCTCGGCCTTCGGCCCGGACGTGAGCTGGAGCTGGAGCTCGACGGCGGGGCGAGCGTGCCGGCCGATCTGGTCGTCGGCGCGGACGGCACCTGGTCGCGGATACGTCGGGCGCTCGACGACGCGCGGCCCCGCTACACCGGCATGTTCGTCTTCGACGCGCACCTGTCCGACGTCGAGCGGCGCCACCCGGCGCTCGACGCGTTCGTCGGCGGCGGCGTCAGCGCCCTCACCGAGGATCGCGGCCTTGTCGCCCGCCGCGTCGGGGACGGCGTCGCCGTGCAGGTCACGCTGCGCCTGCCCGCCGGGTGGACGGAGCTCGCGCCGGTCAGTCGACTGACCGCGTCCGTCGTGCGCGACCGGCTCGCCCGGCATTTCACCGGCTGGGACGACCGGCTCGGCGCGCTCATCCGGCACAGCGACGCCGGTCCCGTGGCACGGGCGGTGTACGCGCTGCCCCGCGGCCCCCGCTGGCCGCACCGGCCGGGCATCACCCTGATCGGCGACGCGGCCCATCCCGGCGCCCCGTTCGCCGACGCCGGCGCGAATCAGGCGATGCTCGACGCCGCCGACCTCGCCCAGGCCCTGACCGACCACCCCCGCGACCTCGCCGCCGCCCAGCGCCACTACGAGACGACCCGCTTCGCCCGCGCGGGCTCCCCGCAGGCACCAGCCCGGCCCGAGGCGGCCTCATCACCCTCCTCCTGCGCGTCTGAGGCCACCCACGCCCGTCACCTTCACGGTGTATGACGGCTGCATGGCGACCCCAACCACACAGCCATCCACCGCCGCCTCCGCCGGTGGAGCACGTCCGGGCGGGCTGTTCGCCGCGATCCGGGCGACGCTGCCGAGCCTGGTGCCCAGCGAGCGGCGGGTGGCCGAGGTGTGCCTGGCCCGGCCGGAGGAGATCGTGGAGTGGTCGGCCGCGCAGCTGGCGGACGCGGCGGGGACGTCCACCGCCACGGTGGTGCGGGCCTGCCAGTCGCTGGGCTTCCGCGGGTTCCAGCACCTGCGCCTCGACCTCGCCCGGGAGGCGGGGGCGGCGGCGCTGCGCGGCGAGGTCGGCTCGACGGGCTCCGGCGACCCGGTGGAGCGACTGCTCGACACGGTGTTCGCCGCGGCGACGAAGGTTCTCGCCGACGCCCTGGGCCCACTGGACCGTTCCCTGCTGGCGCCGGCGGTCGACCTGCTGGACCGGGCCGGGCGGCTGCTCGTCGTCGGCAACGGCGGATCCGGGCCGATCGCGCAGGACGCGGCGCTGCGTTTCCTCCTCATCGGTCGGCCGGCGGAGGCGCCGAGCGACTCGCTGTTGCAGTCGATCAGCGCCCGGCTGCTCGCGCCCACCGACGTCTGCCTGGTCATCACCAGCAGCGGCGCCAACGAGCCGACGCTGCGGGCGGCGGAGGCGGCCCGCACCGCCGGAGCACCCGTCATCGGGATCACCAGCTACACGTCCGGGCCGCTGGGCGAGATCGCGGACATCCTGCTGGTCGTCGGCACCCCCGACTGGCCGGTCGGCACCGACCTGATCGCCAGCCGGCTGGCCTCGCTGCTGCTGCTCAACACGCTGCAGCTCGCGGTCGGCCTGCGCCGCGGCAGCGACCCCCGGCCCGAGTCGACGGCGGTCACGGACCTGCTCGGGTACGCCCTGCGAGCCGAACCCACCGCCGCACCGGACCGGCCGAGCCCCGGCGGCGACGACACCGAACCGGACGAATAGCCGCAAGCCGACCGAGTTAGATAACCCTCCGCAACCGCCTCCCCCATGACACGATGCCACTACCTGGGCGTATACGAAACCAGGACAGAAAGTGGCCGAAAAATCGTTGCCGAATGTGACGGCGAACCGTCGTCCACCGGTCGGCGCCCGTTCACCTCGGTACCCGACGCTGCACAGGTAACGGAGAACCGGGAGCGCGCATGCTCACGGAACGTACGTACCTGGAGTGCCTGTGGCAGAGATCCGGATCGAGGGCCTCACCAGGTCGTTCGGCGGCACCAAGGCCGTCGACGACATCTCGCTGGACGTGGCGGACGGCGACTTCCTCGTCCTGCTCGGCCCCAGCGGCTGCGGCAAGACGACCCTGCTGCGGATGATCGCGGGCCTGCTGGAGCCGACCTCGGGGCGCGTCCTGCTCGGCGAGCGGGACATCACCCACCTGCCGGCCCGGCGGCGTGACCTCGCGATGGTGTTCCAGAGCTACGCGCTCTACCCGCATCTGACCGTCGAACGCAACATCGGCTTCCCACTGCGGGCCGCGCGGGTGCCGCGGGCCGAGATCCGCCGCCGGGTGCGGGAGACCGCCGCCCAGCTCGAACTCGACACCCTGCTGGCCCGCCGCCCCCGGGAGCTGTCCGGCGGGCAGCGCCAGCGGGTCGCCCTCGGCCGCGCCCTCGTCCGCGACCCGCGGGCCTTCCTGATGGACGAGCCGCTGTCCAACCTGGACGCGAAACTGCGCACCGCCACCCGCACCGAACTCACCGCCCTGCACCGGCGGCTGGGCCGCACCTTCATCTACGTCACCCACGACCAGGTCGAGGCCATGTCGATGGCCACCCGGGTCGCCCTGCTCAACAAGGGCCGCGTCGAGCAGGTCGGCACGCCGACCGAGGTCTACGACACGCCCGCGTCGGTGTTCGTCGCCGGCTTCCTCGGCGCGCCGCCGATGAACCTGCTGCCCGCGCGCCTCGGCACCGACGACGGCCTGCTCACCGCGACCGCGCCCGGGCTGCGCGTCCCCCTGCTGCGGGGCACCGACGAGGACCGCGACGTGATCGTCGGCGTCCGCCCGGAACACCTGCGCCACCTGCCCGCCGCCGGCGGCGCGGCCACTGACACGACCGGCGGCACCGTCACCACCGCGACCGGCGACGGTGACGGCGCGGCGCGCCTGCACGGCACGGTCACCGCGATCGAGAACCTCGGCAGCGAGGAGGTCGCCTGGTGCGACGTGCACGGGCAGGCGGTCGCCCTGCGCGGCCCGCGCCCGGTCGGGCTCGCCGCCGGTGACCGGGTGACGCTCACCGCCGACGCCGACCGCGTCCACCTGTTCGACCGTGCCAGCGGACGCCGGCTCGTCTGGCAGTTCCCCGCCCCCACCGCCCTGCCCACCCAGCAGACCCCCTCCCCGACCGAGGCCCCCACCGCGTCGACGCTCGGCGTCTGACCCCGGGGCCTCGCCGCCACCCGCCCGCCACCTTCGCCACCCGCCCCGCGCCCCCGCGCGCCTGCCCACGGACCCGTCCCCGCCCGCGTGCCCCGGCCCGTGGGCGGGACCGGCCCGGCGATCCGGCCTGCCCGCGAACGGCACCCGTCCCTCAGCCCAAGGAGCTTCACCGTGATCCGACCACGCCTGCCGCGCCTGCCGCGCCTGGCGGCCGGCCTCGCCCTGGTCGCCGCGCTGGCGTCCGCGTGCGCGACGTCGTCACCGACGACGACGGCCGCCGCGGGCTCCGGCGGCGGCTCGACCATCCCGCCGCTCGACCCGAACAAGAAGGTCTCGATCGTCTTCGAGAGCTACAACCTCACCAGCACCGGCACCTGGAAGCCGGTCATCGAGGGCCTGCTGCACGACTTCGAGGCCGCCCACCCGAACATCACCGTCAAGGGCCAGCCGCCGCAGGGCGTCACCAACGGCGACTACGTCAGCAGCGTGAAGAACCAGGTGCTCGCCGGCAACCCGCCGGACGTGGCCCAGATCACCTTCAACGCGCTGCGGTTCAGCGCCACCAGCCTCGGCGCGCGGCCGCTCGACGACCTGGTCGGTCGCTCGGAGGTACAGGCGAACTTCGGCGGCACCCACCCGTTCGCGCCCAGGGCTCGCACCCTCGGTGACGTGAACGGCAAGACCTACGCGATGCCGTACGTCTTCTCGACGCCGGTGCTGTGGATGAACCGGACGCTGTTCACCCAGGCCGGGCTGGACCCGAACAGCCCGCCGAAGACCTGGGCGGACGTCAAGACCGCCGCGCAGGCGATCAGATCCCGGACCGGCAAGGACGGCGTCATCGTCGACTGCCTGACGAAGACGGCGGGCGACTGGTGCTTCCAGAGCCTGGTCCGCTCGGCCGGCGGCCGGGTCCTCTCCCAGGACGGTAGGACCCTGTCGTTCGCCGACAAGCCGGCCGTACAGGCGGTCGCCACGCAGGCGGACCTGTTCCGCAGCGGCCTCATGCCGAACGTCGACCAGCAGCAGGCGTTCAAGGCGTTCGCCAGCGGCCAGGTTGGCATGATCCTCGAGACGAGCGCGGTGCAGGGCGTGTTCATGGCCGGCGCGAAGGCCGGCAACTGGGAGCTCGGCGCCACCCAGGAGCCGTCGCTCGACGCGAACCCGGTCGTGCCGACGAACTCCGGCTCGGGCCTGGCGATCTTCAGCAAGGACCCGGCGAAGCAGCGCGCCGCCTGGGAACTGATCAAGTTCCTGACCAGCGACCACGCCTACACCCAGATCTCCTCGAAGATCGGCTACCTGCCGCTGCGCACCGGCCTGCTCGACGACCCGAACGGCCTGCAGGCGTGGGCGAAGACCAACCCGCTGATCAAGCCGAACATCGACCAGCTGTCCCGGCTGCAGCCCTGGGAGTCCTTCCCCGGGGACAACTACCTGCAGATCGGCGACATGATGATGACCGCGGTCGAGAGCTCCGTCTTCGGCGGCAAGGACCCCGCCTCCACTCTCGCCGCCGCCCAGAAGCAGGCCACCAGCCTGCTGCCGTCCAAGTGACCGCCGTGGACACCGCCAGCACGATGGACACCGCCAGCACGCAGGTCACCGACACCTCGCCGGCCGACGCGGCGGCGGAGCCGGCGCGCGCCTTGCCGCTGCCGGGGACGATCAACCTGCGGGACGTCGGCGGTTACCCCGCCGCGGGTGGACGGCTGCGGTGGCGCACCCTGCTGCGTTCGGGCGCGCTGGTCGGGCTCGACGACAGCGGCCGGGCGGTGCTCGCCCAGGTCGGCCTGCGCACCATCGTCGACCTGCGCGAGGACGCCGAGGTGACGCACGGCCCCGACCAGCTCGGCCGGCTCACCGTCGACCACCGCCGGATCCCGGTCTACACGGCGCCCGGGACTCGCGGGCCCGTCGCCAGCGCGGCGGGAGCGGGTGCGGCGGGTGCGGCGGGCGGGGAGACGCCGGCCCAGGCGGTCGCCGAGGGCGCGGCCACCGCGCTGGAGGCGGCCCACGCCGCCGGGGCGCGGGGCGACCTGGCCGGCATCTACGACCACATCATCGACAACCGCGGGGAACGCCTGGCCGCGGCCGTTCTGGCGCTCGCCGCCCCCGGCGCCCTGCCGGCGCTCGTGCACTGCAGTGCCGGCAAGGACCGCACCGGCCTGGTCATCGCGCTCGTCCTCGACCTCGCTGGCGTGCCGACCGACGTCATCGCCGAGGACTTCGCGCTCACCGCCCGCTACCTGGACGGGGAGGCCGGCGCGGCCGTGCGGCGCCTGTCGGCGCACATGTCGCCCGACGGCGCCGAACTGCCCGAGTCCGTGATGGCCTGCCCGCCCGAACTCATCGTGCGCTCGCTGGAACGCGTCCGGTCCCGCCACGGCGACAGCCGCGGCTACCTGCTCGCGCACGGCACCACCCCGCACGCCCTCGACCGTCTCGTCGACGCCCTCGTCCAGCCCGTCGACCTCTGAACGAGCCGACCTCCGAACGAGCCGACCGCTGACGAGCCGACGGCTCGGAGAAGTGAAGGGACGACCATGATCACCCTGCTCGACCCCGCCGCCCACACCCCCAGCCACATCCTGATCCAGATCAGCGACACCCATATCGTCCGCCCGGGACAGCTGCTGCACGGCAAGGTCGACACGGCCGCCACGCTGTCGACCGTCTTCGGCCAGCTGGAGGCGTCCGCGCTGAAGATCGGCGCGATCCTGCTCACCGGCGACCTCGCCGACACCGGCGACCTGCTCGCCTACCAGCGGCTGCGTGAGCTGGTGGAGCCCGCTGCGGCGCGGATGGGGATCCCGGTCCTGTACGGCATGGGCAACCACGACGCCCGCGGGCCGTTCCGGGCGGGCCTGTTCGGCGCCGAGCCGACGACGGAACCCCACGACCTCGTCCACTGGGTCGGCGACCTGCGCGTCATCGTCATGGACAGCACCGAGCCCGGGCAGCACGGCGGTTTCCTCAGCGACGCCCAGCTGCGTTGGCTCGCCGACGAGCTGGCCACCCCGGCGCCCGCCGGCACTGTGCTGGCCCTGCACCACCCGCCGGTGCCGTCGCCGATCGCGATGGTCAACTCGCTGCTGCTCGCCGAGCCGGAGAAGCTCGCCGAGGTCATCGTCGGCAGCGACGTCAAGATCATGGTGGCCGGACACTCGCACCACGCGTCCGCCGGTGTGCTCGGCGGGGTGCCCGTCTGGGTGGCCGGAGCCTCCGCCTACCGGGCCAACACGCTGGGTCCGGCGGACCGGATGACCGGCCTGGTCGGCGGCGAGTACACCCGTATCGACGTCTACCCGTCGGGGGCGGTGGCGACGAGCGTGCCGATCGCCCCGTCCGAGGTGCTCTACGACCTCGGCGTCGACGACCTCGCCCGGCTCGCCGACGAGTACAGCGCCGCCGCAGGACACGACGCCGCCAGGGAACACGACGCTGCCACGGAACACGACGCCGCCGTCTCCGCCTGAGCGGCCAGGCCGGCCGGCGTGGCCGGCGCCAGCACCCTCCGGAAGGAATGTTCAGACGTGTTCGTCGAGTTCGCGCCCGGCGGCGCCGTGGTGCTGCCGGGCGGCGGGGTGACGGTGACGCCGGGCGGCGCAGCCGCGATGCCGGCCGGGCGGGGCCAGGCGGCGCGCCCAGCGCTCGCCCGGCGGGTGCTGGCCGCGCTGCCGCCGTACCTCTACCTGCTGCCCGGCCTCGCCTGCCTGGTCGTGTGGACCTACAAGCCGATCATCGAGGCCGTCCAGCTGTCCTTCTACCACTGGAACCTGCTGCCGACGTCGCCGCGGACCTACGTCGGCCTGGAGAACTACCGTCGGGTGTTCAGCCTGCCGCAGCTGCGCGGCGCCGCGACGAACACCCTGTGGTACATCCTCGGCCTGCTGCCGTTCTCCATCGTGGTGCCGACGGTGATCGCGCTCACCATCCGCGACCTCGGCGACCGGGCCCGCTCGGTGTACCGGGCGCTGATCTTCCTGCCGATCCTGGTGGCGCCGGTCGCCACGGCCGCGGTGTGGCGCTGGCTGCTGGACCCGCGGGGCCTCGTCAACCAGGCGCTCGGCCTCGGCCATTACAACTGGCTGCGCGAGGAGAACACCGCGCTGCTGTCGATCCTCGCGATCTGCGCCTGGCAGATCGTCGGATTCGCCACCCTCGTCGTCTCGGCCGGCCTCACCGGCATCAGCGCGGACTACGGCGAGGCGGCGCAGATGGACGGCGCGTCCCGCTGGCAGGCGACCCGGTGGGTGACGCTGCCGCTGCTGCGCTCGACGTTGCTGTTCATGCTGCTGATGACGGTGCTGCTGTCCGCGCAGTGGACCTTCCCGCTCATCGACGTGCTCACCCAGGGCGGGCCGGCGGACTCGTCCACCAACGTCTACTACCTGCTCTGGGACTTCGGGTTCCGCAGCCTGGACTCGGGGCTCGCGTCCGCGGCCGGCATCGCGTTCTTCGTGGTCTTCGCGGCGGTGGCGGCGGTCCTGGTGCGTCTCGCCGACCGCTACAGCTTCGCCGATAACTGATCCGCTGATCCGCTGATCCGCCAGAGAGCCTGAGAGGACACGCACGATGAGCAGTCCGGGGACCTCCCGCGGGCGGACCGCCGCCAGCCATGCCCTGCTGGCGGTGCTGAGCCTGGTCAGCCTCTTCCCGGTGTACTGGATGTTCGCGAGCGCGTTCCGCGAGCGCGGCGACACCTTCGACCAGTCGCTGGTGCCCTGGCCGCTCAGCCTCGGCAACTACCGGTACGTCTTCGACAGCCTCGACGTGGCCGGGCTGCTCGCCAACACCCTGGTCGTCGCGGGCGTCACCGCCGCCGGCCAGCTGATGGTGTGCCTGCTCGCCGCCTACGCCTTCGCCGCCTGGGACTTCCGCGGCCGCTCGGTGCTGTTCATGGCGTTCGTCGCGACGTGGCTCATCCCGTTCCAGGTCACGATGGTGTCGAACTACCTGGTGCTCTCGAACCTGGGGCTGCTGAACACGCTTGCCGGTGTGATCGTGCCCAACCTGTGTTCGGCCCTGGCCGTCATCATGCTGCGCCAGCACATGCAGGCGTTCCCCCGGGAACTGCTCGACGCCGCCCGGATGGACGGGCGCGGATCCTGGACGACCCTGTGGACGGTCGTGGTGCCGAACCTGCGCCCGGCGCTCGCGTCCCTGTCGATCCTGCTGTTCATCTCCGCCTGGAACGACTACTTCTGGCCGGCGCTGGTCCTGCAGCGGGCCAACTCGGTGGTGCAGCTCGGCATCCGCGGCTACCTCACCGCCGAGGGCGACGACTGGGGTGCGGTGATGGCCGCCTCCGGCCTCGCCTGCCTGCCGATCCTCGCCCTGTACCTCGCGATGCAGCGCCAGATCATCGACGCCTTCGTCCGCTCCGGCCTGCGTTGAGCCAGCCCATGGTCATGGGCTGTCGGGCAGCGGTGGGGGCCAGGCGACGGGGGGAAGGGCGGCCAGTTCCAGCGCCTGCGACAGCGGGACGGCCTCGCCGCGGGCCCGCGCCGCGGCGAACGCCGGCTCGCCGAGGCCGGCCCGGGCAGCCGCCTCGACGCGGGCGAGGTCACGGTCGCCGGTCCGGCTGATCAGCCCGCAGGCGCCGAGGAGCTCGGCGGCGTGGTCCGCCTCGCCCTCGCACAGCGCCAGGTCGGCGACGGCGACGAGCACCTTGGCGGTGATCGGGGCGTCGGTGGAGCGGACCGCCTCGCCCAGCGCGGCGGCGAGCAGCTGCCGGGCCGTGTCGAGGTGGCCCTCGGCGATCTCGACGACGGCGACCGCCGTGGCGGCGATCGAGCGGAACTGCGGGGCCGAACGCCGGAACCAGACGCCGGCGGCGGCCTCGCGGACAAGCCGCCGCGCCCGCGGCAGGTCACCCTCCAGCCTGGCCAGGTCCGCCTCGGCGAGGGCGACGCTGGACAGCAGCTCGGCGGTGCCGGCGAGCTCGGCGCTGCGGCGCGCGTCGGCCAGCGCGGCGCGGGCGCGCGGGATGTCCCCGAGGGCCAGCGCCGCACCGACCAGGTTCATCTGGAACTGCCCGGAGTCCTCGTTCGAGTCGAGCTCGGCGGTCAGCACGGTCGCCCGCTGGTAGTACTCCAGCGCCATCGTGTGGTCGCCGCGCAGGCCGGCGAGTTCCCCGAGCGCGCCGTAGGAGATCGCGAGCCCCCAGCGCTCCCCGAGCGCCTCGAACGCGACCCGGGCCTCGCTCGCCCGGGTGGCGGCCTCGTCGAGGTGGTCGCCGCTGTTGACGGAGGCGAAGGCGAACAGCACCCGGGAGATCGACCGCGCCCAGACGTCGGGCAGCTCGAAGCAGCTCTGGAAGGCCGCGCGGGCTTGTTCGCCGACGCCGTCGGACACCATCAGATAAAAGCCGCGCATCAGCGGCAGCATCGGATGCTCGCTGCCGGGCACCTCGTCGGCGCTGTGGACCGCCTCCAGGAGCAGGCGGCGGGCACCGTCGAGGTCCGCGAAGCCGTCGAACGCGTTGAGCGCGGCCAGGGTCCCGGCCACCGCGCGCGTCTCGGCCGGCGCGTCGCCGGGCAGCGCGAGTGCCGCCTCGGCGAGCTGCGAGCCCTCGAGCTTGCGCCCGCGCAACCACCAGTACCAGCCGAGCGCGCTGGACATCCGCACCGCCGTCGCCGCGTCGCCGACCCTGATCGCCCCGCGCAGCGCGGCATGCAGGTTGTCCTGCTCGACGGCGAGCCGGCCCAGCCAGAGCAGCTGGTCGCGGGCACGCAGCCGCGGCTCGGCGACCTCGGCGACGCGCAGGTAGTGGGCGGCGTGCGCGGCGCGCAGCGCCTCCCGCTCCCCCGCCGCGTCGAGGCGGTGCAGCCCGTACTCGCGGATCGTCTCCAGCTGCCGGTAGCGGGGGCCATCCGGCCCATCGGCACCGCGGACCAGCAGCGACTTCTCCACCAGGGCGGCCAGCAGGTCGGGAACGTCGTCCGGGTCGAGCCTCCCGGCCGGATCCCCGCCCGCCGAGGTGAACGCGTCGGCACACACCGCGCGGGCGCTGGCCGGCGTCACCCCGCCGCGGAAGATCGACAGCCGGCGCCACAGGACGCGTTCCGGTTCGTCGAGCAGATCCCAGCTCCACGCGACGACGGCCTCCAGCGTCCGGTGCCGGGGCAGGGCCGTGCGGCTGCCGGAGGTGAGCAGCCGGAACCGGTCGTCGAGGCGGGCGGCGACCTGCTCGGGCGTCATCGCCCGCAGCCGGGCGGCGGCCAGCTCGATCGCCAGCGGCATCCCGTCGAGCGCCCGGCAGATCCGCACCACCGACGCGACGTGGCCATCGGCCGCCCCGCTCACCCCGCCGTTCGCCGGCACCGCGGCCGCCGCCAGTTGGAAACCCGGCCGCACGGCCATGGCGCGATCGGTGAACAACCGCACGGCGGCGTAGCGGGAGACCGACTCGGTGTCGGCCAGGGCCGCCAGCTCCATCGGGGGCAGGGCGAGCGGCTCGACCGGCCAGAGCGTCTCGCCGGTGATGGCCAGCGGTTCCCGGCTGGTGGCGAGGATGCGCACCCCGGGGCAGGCGCCGAGGACCTCCTCGGCGAAGGCGGCGGCCGGGTCGAGCAGATGCTCACAGTTGTCCAGCACGAGCAGCAGCCGGCGGCCGGCGAGCGCGGCGGTCAGGCGCTGCGTCGGATCGTCCTCGGACACGCCCCGCATCCGCAGGGCGTTGAGCACCACCTGCTCGCGCAGCCCGAGGGCGGCGAAGACGGCCTGCGGCACGTCCGCCGCCGCCGTCACCGGGGCGAGCTCGACCAGCCAGGCGCCGTCGGGGAGATGGCCGGCCTGCTCGCCGCCCCCGTCGAGCAGGCGGCGGGCGGTCTCGACCGCCAGCCGGGTCTTGCCGGCGCCGCCCGGCCCGACCAGCGTCACCAGTCGCGCCTCGCGGACGAGCCGCTGGACCATGTCCGCGTCACGGGACCGTCCGACGAAGCTGGTGAGGGCGGCGCGCAGGTTCGTCCGCCGCCCGCCGTCGAGGCGAACGCCGAGGTCCGGCGCCGCGGCGGCCGCGGGCGAGGGCACGGGCACGGGCACGGGGGCGGGGGTGGCCGGGTCCGCCTGGCCGGGTTCGCCGCGCAGGATCGTGATGTGCAGCTCACGGAGCTCGGCGGACGGGTCGGCGCCGAGATCGTCGGCGAGCCGGGCACGCAGCCGCTCGTAGGCGTCGAGGGCGGCGCCCGGCCGGCCGGCGGCGTGCAGCGCCCGCATCAGCACCGCCGTGAGCGACTCGCGCGCCGGATCGGCGGCGACCAGCTCACGAAGCTCCGGGATGAGATCGGCCGCCGCACCGAGGCGCAGCTCGGCGGCCAGCCGATCCTCCACCGCGGCGAGCCGCCGCTCCTCCAGCCGGGCGACCACGGCCCGGGCGAACGGAGCCTCGGCGACGTCGGCCAGTGGGGGCCCGCGCCACAGGTCGAGCGCAGAGCGCAGCGTCGCGGCCGCGCGGGCGGCGTCGCCGAGCCGCAGCGCCTCGCGGCCGTCCCCGACGAGCCGCTCGAACCGCACCGCGTCGACCGCGTCGGGTTCCACGGCCAGCCGGTAGCCGGCGGCGCGGAACTCGACGGGCAGCCCGGGCACCGCACGGCGCAGCCGGGACACCAGCGCCTGCAGCGCCCCGACCGCGGCGGCCGGCGGCTCGTCCCCCCACAGGCCGGCGACCAGGCGCTGGGTGGTCACCGTCCGGCCGGGGTCGAGGGCGAGCAGGATCAGCAGCGTGCGCAGGCGGGAACCCCCGACGTCGACCGTCTCGGCCCGGACCCCGGATCCGGTCCGGACCTCCAGCGGGCCCAGCACGCAGATCTGCACGCCCCGATTCTGCCTGCCGACGATCCAGCGGGTCGACGCGATTACCGAGACGCCACCGTTCGCCCGCGGGCCATGCTTCCCGCGCACGGGCCTACGATTGATCGGGATCGATGGCACCGACGTCTCGACGATCATGTGAGGGGAGCGCCCCATGCACGGCTGCGATCTGCTCGCCGACGCCTTCGGACGCATCCGGGACGAGGTGCGCGGCGCCGTCACCGGTCTCGGCGCCGACCAGCTCGCCGCCCGCCTCGACGGCACGGCCAACTCCATCGGCTGGCTCGTCTGGCATCTGACCCGGGTGCAGGACGACCATGTCGCCGAGGTCGCCGGCGTCGAACAGATCTGGACGGCGGCCGGGTTCGCGGACCGGTTCGCACTGCCGCTGCCGACCGCGTCCATCGGATACGGCCACACCTCCGCCGAGGTCGACGCGGTGCGCGTCGCCGACCCGGCGCTGCTCACCCAGTACCACGAGGCCGTCCACGACCAGACCGTCCGCTATCTGGCCACCCTCGGCGACGACGACCTCGACCGCGTCGTGGACGAGCGCTGGGAGCCACCGGTCACCCTCGGGGTGCGCCTGGTCAGCGTCATCTCGGACGATCTGCAGCATGTCGGGCAGGCCGCGTTCCTGCGCGGTGTCCTCGAACGCCGGGGGGTCTGAGGGTGCCGCGCCGCTTCGTCGCCCGCGACGGGCAGCCACTGTGCCTCGACCACTGGCACCCCCACGAGGCGTTCCACCAGTTCTTCGTCGAACCGCCGCCGATCGAGACGTTCATGCGCGACGCCGGAGTCGCCGCGCCACCCGCCATCCCCGCCTGGCCGGCGGCCGCGAGCACCGCCACCCCGGATCTCGACGAGAACGGCCCGGCCGAACCGGCGGCCTGAGCCGGCCACCGGGCAGGCGACCGGTCGGGTCAGGGGTTGCGGGTGCGCAGCAGAGTGCGCAGCTCCGCCTCCCAGTCGACGCCGTCGCCCTCGTGGCCGGAGGGCACCTGCTGCTCGATCTCGGCGAGGAACCGGGCGACGACCGAACGGGGCAGCTCGAGGTCGGCGCGCCCCGACGGACTCGACAACGAGACGGTGACGACCGCCCGCCCCAGCGACCGTGTCGGGCGGATCCGCACGTCCCCGGTGCCGGCCTTGGTCTGCGTGCCCTCGGCGA
The DNA here is from genome assembly GCF_059816245.1 of Frankia sp. RB5. Lineage (NCBI taxonomy): Bacteria > Bacillati > Actinomycetota > Actinomycetes > Frankiales > Frankiaceae > Frankia > Frankia sp. RB5. The sequence goes on along the minus strand of NZ_JCBATA010000032.1, from coordinate 52,406 downwards.
GCAGCGACCGCGCGAAGATCCAGGTGATCGTCTCCTTGCCCGGGCGCAGGATCAGCTCCACCGCGTACGGATCCGCCGGGTCGTAGCGCAGCGTGCCCGCGACGGCGGTGCGTGCCCCGTCATCCGGGACGAAGTCGGCGCAGAGGTCACGTACCACGACATGCGCGGGCGTCGAGCTGTGACGAAGCATTCGCTGCCTCCCAACACGGTCGGAACCGACCCTGTCAGCATCGCTGCCGCGCACGCCGCGGCGCGCCCTCCGAGGGGCCCCAGTCCACAGGCGGAACAACCCGCGCCGACCGGGCCGGTCGGGCCGGCGGCGCCGGCCCCGTCGACGCGATGACGTCGTCGACGCCGCCGACGTCAGCCCCAGGTGGCGAGGTTCCGGGACAGTCCGCTGATGGGTTCGCGCAGGGCCGCCCAGTCGTGACCGCGGACGTCGAGGACGACGGCACCGGTCGGGCGGACCCGGCCGAGCTGGTCATCGAGGGCCCGGTCGTCAAGGGCGTCGCGCGGCCCGTCGCCCCGGCCTGCGCCGTCGCCCGCCGGCTCCGTCCCGGAAAGCCCCAGCAGGCCGATGACCTGCTGATCCGCGCCATCCACCCGGCTGGCAAGCGGCAGCGACGCGCCGCTTGGCACCGCTCGCGTCCCCCGCAGCACGATCACCCGCCGCAGCACCGCGGCTACGAGGACGTCGGCCTCGTCCGACGCCTCGACCGGCGCGGCGACCGTCGCCCGCAGGAACCACCGCGGCCCGTCGAATCCGAGCACCCGCACCAGCCACGGCTCGGCCGCCCGCTGCCCGGCATCCGCCTGCTCGGCGACCGGCCGCTCAGGAAGCGGCTGCTCGGCGCCTGACTGGTCGGCGTCTGACTGGTCGGCGACCGGGTGGACGGCGACCGGGTGGACGGCGATGGTGAGCCGCAGTTCGGGCCCGCAGTCGCCGATCGCCTCCTCGACCGGGCCCGGCACGCCCGGCGGCGCCGCCGCGGCGAGGACGGCGGGCGCGGACGCGGCGAGCCCGGCCCGCACGTCGTCCCACAACCCGTGACTCTTCGGCGCCGCGTACGCCGCGAGGGTGAGCACCGCCCGCCCAGCCGTCACGACGGCCAACGCGCCACGCTCACCCGACGTGCCCCCCGCGGGACCGCCGTCGGCCGAGGCGCTGTCCGCGGGCAGCACGTCAATGGTGACCCCCGCAGGCACCGGAACGGCGAGCGAGCCGAGGTCGACTCGGCGGTGGCCGTCGCTCGGCGCGTCGTCAAGGTCAAAGGGGCCGCGCCAGCCGTCCTCACCCGGCGTGCCAGGAACGGCGGGCATGCTCGCCGGTGCGGGGCGTCCCGCCGCCTCGCCCACCCGCCGGCTGGACCCGATCCTGCGCCGACCGAACACCATGACCGTCTCCGTTCCTCCGCCACCCGCACCGCGACGGCGGCTGAGGTCAGGATCCCCCGGCCGTCACACGGCTGTCGACGCGGACACGACGACGCGGACACGACGACGCCCATGCGAACCACCGGACGCGGCACCGGACATGACGCGGCCACGGCCGTCCGACGGCCGCTATGAGCCCCCTCCGCCGGGTACCCGTTGTGTCGGCAGAGGGTAGGTTCGGGAGGGTGAGCGGAGTTCGAGACAACCGGCCGACGCCGCCGCGCCACCCATGATCACGGCGACCGCGCCCCTGACCGACATCGGCCACTGGGCACGCGGCAGCGGGCTCGAGGTCGTGATGCTGGTGACCGGCGCGCTGCTGCTGACCCGGTTCGCGACCTGGCTCGGCAACCGGGTGACCACGCGGATCGACGTGCAGGCCACCTCGGCCGACCGGGTGGTGCGCACCGAGGCCGCCAAGCACCGGCACGCGGTCACCCAGGTGATCACCTGGGTGACGCTGGTCGTCGTCTACTGCCTGACCGCCGTGCTGGTCCTGCAACGCTTCGGCGTTCCGGTGACCGGGTTCGTCGCGCCGGCGACGATCCTCGGTGTCGCGCTCGGCCTCGGCGCGCAGAGGATCGTGCAGGACATGCTCGCCGGGTTCTTCATCATCGCCGAGCGCCAGTACGGGTTCGGTGACCTTGTACGGCTCATGGTCAACGGCGGCGCGTCCGGCGGCTCGACGGGCACGGTGGAAGAGGTCACGCTGCGCATCACCCGGATCCGGACCTCCAGCGGCGAGGTCGTGACGACGTCGAACAGTCAGATCGTGCAGGTGGTCAACCTGTCGCGGGACTGGGCGCGCGCCGTCGTCGACGTGCCGATCCCCGCCACCGCGGACCTCACCCGGGTCAACGACGTGCTCAACCAGGTCGGCGTCGAGGCGTACGCCGACGAGGCGCTGCACGACCTCTTCCTCGACCCACCCTCGGTGATGGGTGTGGAGAGCATGGACCTCGACGAGTACAAGATCCGGGTCGTCGCCCGCACCCAGCCGGGCAGGCAGTTCGAGGTCGGCCGGACGTTGCGGGCCCGCATCGGCACCGCGCTGCTGCGCGAGGGCATCATCGTGCCGACCGACCTCGACACCGCCGCCCCGACCTCGTCGTGAGGCGTACCCGATGACCTTCCTCGACACGACCCGGGTGGTCCGTTTCGTCCAGTCGATCCACCTCCGCCGCTCGACGATCGCGCTGGTCGTCTTCTTCCTGCTGACCGTGGCGCTCTACCTGCTGGTCCGGCCGACTCCGGAGCACGTCGCCCAGGCCCGCCAGGCCGCGCGGACCATCAGCTCGTCCGACGACGTCGCCAGCGGCGACGCGGCCGACACGACGCCACGGCGCACCCACGCGACGCCGCGCCCCACCGCCACCTCGGCTCCGACCGCGACCCCGACGACCAGCCCCGACCCGACCGGCACCGGGACACCGTCCGTGGATCCGTCCGCCTCCGCGACCGCGACCGCGACCCCGACGACCGCCGACGGCCTGCCCGGCTCGGATCGCCCCGGCTCCTCGCCGGACGTGGCGACACCGTCCGCGGCGCCCGCCCCCACATCCGGCCTGGGCCTGGGCACCGGCGTCGGCGCGACCACCCAGCCGTGAGCCCGCGCCAGCAGATCACACCTGGACCACATTCCACCAGCGGAGTAAGGGGATATCACCGGGGCGGTGGGGTAACAGTGGTCCATGACCACGCCGCCCAGCCCCGCGCCGCCCGAGGGTGGTGCGCCGCGTCCGCCAGCGGGCCCGCCCGGCCCGTCGGCGTCGACCACCGACCCCATCCCCGCCGGGCAGCGCCCGACCAGCCCGCCCCCGCCCGCCTCGGCCTTCCCGACCCCGCCCGCGCCGCCCACCCGGCCCGCAGGCACCGCTCCCCCCGCAGGCGCAACTCCCCCCGCCGACGCGGCGCCGGCCGGCCGGCCACATATCCCGGCGACTCGAACCAGCCGCATCTGGGCGACGCTGCTGCTGTTCGCCCTCGTCCTCGTCTTCCTGCTGATCTTCATCCTGCAGAACCAGGCGGACGTGAAGCTGTCGTTCCTCGGTGCGCACGGCTCGATGCCCATCGCTGTGGCGATGCTGTTCGCCGCCGTCGCCGGCGCACTGCTCGTCGCCATCCCCGGCGTCGGCCGCATGATCCAGCTCCGCAGGATCGCCCGCCACGGCGTGCCGCCGTCCCCTCCAGCCCAGGCGGACGGCGCGGCAGGCCGGGATCGAGGCCGGCTGGGTCGCACCAGGTCGCGCTGACGACGCCGCACCGGTCCCGTCCAGGCCGAAATCCCTGATCGTCAACGGCGTCGGCAGCCACCTGGGCCGACCGCTAGGGCACGACGACGACCGGCCATTTGCCGCTGCGGACGAGCCGGCCGGCCAGCGAGCCGACGAGCCGGTGCCCGGCGCTCTCGGATGCCCCTACGGCGACCATGTCGGCCTGCACCTCGGCGGCGGTGCGTCGGATGCCGTCAAGCGGGTCGCCCGTGCGGATCAGGAAGCGGACCGGAATGCCGAGTTCCGTGTACCGCTCCTGGATGAGCGTTCGCACCTCGTCGGCGACCGCGTCGACGATCTGCGCCGCCGCCTCGCCGAGGGGCGCCGGCGACACCGCGGCCCACACCGACGGCGACGCCACGTAGACGATGACCAGCCGCGACGACTGCCGCCGCGCGAGCCCCGCCGCGAAGGCCGCCGCCCGCATCGACGTCCGCGAGCCGTCCACCCCCGCGACGATCGACCGTGGGCCGTCCGTACCCAGCTCGAACATGCCTGGTTCCCACCGCGGCCCGTAGTCCTCGACCACCAGCACCGACGGCCCTACCTCTTCGTCCACGACCCGGAGTCTGGCGCACCCGGTCGGTGGGCACGGTCGGTGGGCACGGTCGGTGGGCACGGCCAACGGGCACGAACATGCCCCGTCACGGGCAGGGGCGCTGGTACGGCAGGCCGTCGAACGCGCTGGTCCACTCGCCGGCGCTGATCTGGTTCGCCGGGTCGGCGCAGGCGCTGGCGGCGAGCTGGGTGGGGTCGGCGTCCCACAGGCGCAGGGTGCCGTCGTGCCCGGCGGACAGCACGACCCCGGTCCGGCCGACGAACGCGACCGCGCTGATCGGCCGGGTGTGCCCGTGCCACTGGGCGAGCAGGACGGGCGCGCCGGCGCCGTCGACGCTGGACAGCCGCACCGTCTCGTCGTCACCGGCGGACGCGACGAGGCCGCCGTCGCCGCGGGCCACGCTCGCGACGCCACCGAGCTGCCCGGGGATGATCGACCGCTGGGCCGGCCGGGCCGGATCGGTCACGTCCCAGACGCGCACGGTCGCGTCGATCCCGCCGGAGACGAGCGTGCGGCCGTCCGCGGTGAAGGTGACGGCGCGCACCGCCCGGTTGTGCCCGCGTAGTGCCTGGCCTCGGGTGGGGCGGGCGGCGTCGCTGATGTCCCACAGATCCACCGTGCCGTCCTCGCCCGCCAGCGCCAGCAGGCGGCCGTTCGGCGTGAAGGCCAGGGAGTAGACACCGCCGGTGGCGGTGTCGGTCCGGGAGCGCGGCGTCGGGGCAGCTGGGTCGGTGACGTTCCACAGCGCGAGAACGCCGTCGGCGCCGCTGGAGGCGAGGGTGTTGCTGTCGGGGCTGAAGGCGAGGGTGCGCACCACGTCGGTGTGCAACCGGGCGATGGACCAGCGGTGGATGTCCGTCGGGTCATGCAGGTTCCACAGCCGGACGCTGCCGTCGGTGCTGCCGGAGGCGAGCAGGTCGCCGCCGGCGTTGAAGGCCAGCGCGTTGATCCAGCCGATGCTGGTCACCGAGACGAGGCGGGTCAGCTCGGTGCGGTCCCCGACCTGCCAGACGGTGATGACGCCGTCGGTGCCGCCGGTCGCGACGCGGCGCCCGTCCGGGCTGACGGCCACGGCGAGCACCGCGTCGGAGCCGGACTCGACAGTGGTGGGGGTGATGTCGCCGCCGAACAGGGCGATCATCGCGGCTCGGGTCTCCGGGCGGTCCGGGGCGGCGTGGAAGGCGGCGAGCGCGAGCCGGCGGGCGAGGGCGGGATCGCCGTCCTGCAGGCTGATCGCCCGCGTCGCCACCGCCGCGGGCACGTTGCCTGCCGTCGGGGCACCCCGATCCCGACCGGCCAGCACCACGATCACGCCGGTGACGATGCCGATGACGGCGACGATCGCGACGATCAGCCACGGCCTTCGGCTCGGCCCGCGCGCGGCCGGTCCCGCGCTCGCCGTCCGATCCGGCCCGGCTGGCGTTGCGGCGGACGCGGACGCCCGGCCGGAGGCCGACGACGGTGGCGTGGCGGCATCGGCGGGCTGCACCTGGGGCAGACGGTCGGCGGGAACGATCCCGGTCGGCACCTCGCTGACGTCGGCCGCCCCCCGAGGCCCGGCTCCGCGGCGAGCCTCCTCCAGGCCCCAGACGGTGACCAGTCCGTCGTCGGCCCGGTGCAGGGACCAGTCGTCGGCCGGCCGCCAGACGGGATGCTCCCCGGACGGGTTCGCCTCTCCGGACGGGTTGGCCTGCCTGTACGGGCTGGCATCCCCGGACGGCCAGGCCGTCCCCGGCCGTTGCGCCGCCGCGTCCACCCCGCCCGCTGGGGCCTGCGGGGTTGCGGGGGCCTGCCCGGCGGCGGGGGCCTGCGCGGAGGGAGCGGCCTGCCCGGCGGCGGTGGGCTGCGGGGTTGGGGTGGGGGTGGGGGTGGGGGTGGGGGTGGCGGGCAGGATGTGCGGCGCGGTGCCGATGGTCGAGATCGGCGGCGGCGGGCCGATGGGGCGATGCCCGGTCACGGGCGTGATCGGACCGGCGGGATCGCCCTCGACGGCGACATCGGCGGCGTTGGCGGCGTCAGCGGCGAGAGCGGCGTTGGCGTCGAGAGCGGCGGCCGAGACGGTGACCGGATCCGCACCAGTGGCGGACCCGGCGTCGGTGGGGGGACCGGTGCGCGGCGGCGGGGTGTTCAGCGGGCGGATGAGGGCTGTCACCTCGGACAGGGACAGCTCGCGGGCGGCGGCAGGCGCGTCGACGCGCAGGTCGAGCAGGCGCGCGTAGAGCTGCTCGGCGCTGGGCCGCTGCGCGGCGGCCTTGCGCATCGCGTCCTCGACGAGGGGGACCAGACTGCCGTCGAGGCCGTCGAGGTTCGGCGGCTGGGTGACCGTCCGGTACAGCAGGCCGGGCGCGGGGCCCCCGCCGAACGGGTAGCGGCCCGTGCCCGCGTAGATCAGGACGCCACCCCAGGCGAACACGTCCGCCGCCGAGGTGATCGCCTCGCCGCGGGCCTGTTCGGGGGCCATGAACGCGGGCGTGCCGAGGTGCCGGTCGGTGCCGGAGTCGGCACCGATGCGGGTCGCGGTGTCCAGGGCGCGGGCGATACCGAAGTCGATGACCTTGGGGCCGAGACGGGACAGCAGGATGTTCGAGGGCTTCAGGTCACGGTGGACGAGGCCGGCCCGGTGGATGGCCATCAGGGCGGTGGTGATGCTGACGGCGAGCTGGTGCAGCTCCGCGGGGGTCAGCGGGCCGCGACCGACGACGGCTTCGGCGAGCGTCGGTCCGTCGACGAACTCGGTGACGAGATACGGCTGCTCGCCGGTGATGTCGACGTCGAGGACCGCGGCGGTGCAGAACCGGGCGACGCGGCGCGCGTTGTCGGCCTCCTGCTTGAGCCGCACGCGGAACTCGGCGAGGCGGGCCAGGTCCGAGCGGATCAGCTTGACCGCGACCTGTCCGCCGTCGGCCTTCTCACCGAGGTAGACGGTGCCCATCCCGCCAGCACCGAGGCGGCGCACCAGCCGGTAGGGCCCCACCTCGGTCGGGTCCGGCGGCCCCGCGGGCCCGGACGCCGAGGCCTGCTCGGGAGCGGGCGCGGGCGCTGGGCCGGACGCGGACGGGTGGGACATCGGCACCACACTCCCACCCTGGTCGTCGACGGAAGCCGGGCAGCGGGCCGCCCAGCGGCTAGCGGCGCTGCGCCCGGCCCCGGCGCCGCCGCGCCGCCATCTGGTAGTGCACGGCGAGGAAGGACAGCGCGAGGAACAGCGGCAGCAGTACGGAGGGCGGGCTGGCACTCGTGTCGGCCGAGACGAGCACCATGTCGATGCCGGCGTCGAGCCGCGCCCCGCACCGCGCCTCGATCGGACGGTATCCCGGCTGGAAGCTGGCGAACTGGACAACGGTCTCGAACGTGCCGGCCTGGTCGGCGACGGCGCGCCCGACGAGCTCGCCACCGGCCGTCAGCGTGGCGGGCGCGCCCGGCTGGCATCCGGCGCCGCGGGCGAACAGGGTGTCCCCCGCGGTGATGATCGTCCGGTCGAACAGCAGCTCACCGGGCCGCGCCTCACGGGGATCGGGCGCTCCGACCGGCGGCGGCGGGTCGGAGGAACGCCGCGCCGGGGTGCACACGCCGAGCAGCCGCACCGTCCCCTTGGCGCAGCGCGGCGGCGCGGGGGTCGGGCACTGCTGGTCCAGCGGGACCGACGCGCCACCCGGGCACATCAGCCGCCCGGCGGGACAGTCCGCCGTGGCGGCGCGGGTCGAGCCGTCCCAGCAGACGACCGGCGCCGGCTGGGTCGGCCGCGGCGGCGGCGGGCACTGCTGGCCCTCGGGGACGCCGACCGGTGATCCGGGGCAGTAACGCTGGGGCAGCGGGCACTGGTCGGCACTGTCACGCACCGACCCGTCCGGACAGGTGACCTTCGGGTGCGGCGTGTTCGTCGCCGAACCACTCACCGACGGCATGGTCCGCGTCGGGCAGGACTGGACGCTGGTCGGCAGCGGACCCGGCGCCCGCCCCCCCGGCTCGCACGTCGGCGACGTCCCGCACCCGGGCGCGGACGACGGCGCGGCGGTGCACGTCGGCCCGCAGCCGTGGTCCGACCCGTGCGCCGGCACCGCCGACGACCCGCAGGGTGACGGCGAGCAGGTGCCGGCGACGATCACCACGTCCGTCCCGGACCCGCCGGACGCGCCGCAGGCCGTGGGGCTGGGGGCGCAGCCGTTCGGCCCGCCGACCGCCGGGGTGGCGGCCGGGCATCCGGTGCCCGTCGGCGTCGGCGTCGGCGTCCCGCTGATGGAGCCCGATGGCGTGGACGACGAGGTCGACGTCGGAGTCGGTGTCGGGCTGTCGCTGGACGGGTTGGGAGCGGGGTCGGGGTGGGGTGGCGGTGGCGTTCCCGGGCTCGGCGGCGGCGTCGTCGGCCCTCCCGGGCTGGTGGATCCGCCATCCGGCGTGCCGGGCGCCGACGACGTCCCGCCGGTGGAACCCGGCCCGCTGGAGGAACCGGAACCGCCGGAGGAACCGGGAGCGGAACCCGAGCCGGAATCGGTGCCGGTGCCGGTGCCCGTTGACGAGCCTGATCCGGCGGGACTGCCGGCATCCGCGGACGCGCTGGTCCCGCCGGAGGCACCGGTACCGGAGGCACCGGTGGAAGTGCCGGGCGTCGACGGTGCGCCGGAATCGGCGGGGACGACGGAATTGCTCCGGTTATCGGAATGCGCGAGGCTGGCGGAATCCGCCGCTACCGCGTCACCGGCAGGGGTGGGTGAGCCCAGACCGGCCGTGACGCCGGCCCCGACGCAGAGGAGCAGCACACCCAGAAAGACCGTCGGCACAACACCACGCCGTGACCGCCGCCTCGGCGTGAAACGGCCGGCCGCTCGATGGCCCGTCATCAGTGCGCCCCCCCGGGTGCGACCGGCAGCACGGCCGAAACCGGCCCTCGACGGGACCGGCCAAAACGCGTGACGCTCGCCTGACTCGCTCGACGTACCAGTGCTCGAACCAGCCCTCGAGGCCCCTGCTCCCCCGTGGGTACCGGCTCGACGTAGGTGGCGGAAGCCCCACCACTCGACGATCGATAGAATAACAGCCGACTGGCCGGACATCCGGAGTCGGGGGGTAAGTCGTGGAAATCGGATTGCCGGTCGGCGTGCCGCGCCGGAAAGGTATTCTCCTTGCCGCCGGCCTGGCGGTGGGTCTCAGTTGGTTCGCGTTGTCGCCACCCACCGAGGCCCGGGCCGCATCGTCCGGCGGAGTGCAGCTCGCGGTGACGGTGGAGGGCCAGCCGCTCGGCCGGGGGGACATCGTGCTCGACGCCGGCTCGGTCGCCCGGGTCGTCGTCGGCGTGCAGAACCTGACCCGGTCGGACATCCCGGTCGACTCCGTCCGCCTGTCCGGGACCGTGCTCGGGCTGACGTTCTTCGACTACGACACCCGGGTGCGCACAACGGTCCCGGCACAGGGCTCGGCGAACTGGACGGTCGACCTCGACATCCGTGACCTCGCCGGGCGGGCGACCGGCCTGGTGCCGGTCGAGGTCGCGATCCGCGACACCGATCTGCACACGGTGGCCCGCGCGACCGGATCGGCGAGTGTGCGCGGGTCGGTGTTCTCCGTCTACGGCCTGTTCGGCCTGGGCCTGCTGGTGCTGATGGGACTGCTGTGGGCGGTGGCGCTGCTGCCGCTGGGCCGGCACGCGGCGCCGGCCACCTGGTGGCAGCGCGGGCTGCGGTTCCTGCCGGCCGGCGTCGCGGTGGGGCTGTTCGGCGTGTTCGCGCTGTCGGCGACCCGGCTGCTGTCGCCGACGGGCACGGTGGACGGCGTGCTCACGGTCGTCGCCGCGGCCGCGTGCTTCGCCATCGGCGCCGCGCTGCCGTGGTTGGAGGGCGCCCGCCGCGGCGGCTGACCGGCGCGGTCGGGGCATCAGGCCGGTCGCGCCGGCAGTAGCACGAGCTGGCGCCCATCGGCGTCGACGATCATCAGCTGGGCGAGGCTGGTGGGGGTGATACCGGAGGTCCCCCGCACCTCGACCGCGCCGTGGTAGTTCGCCGACCAGCTCGCCGCCGTCTCGCGGTGCCCGTCGACGGACTGTGCCACGAGTTCGCAGTGACTGCCCGGGGGCACGTTCGCCAGCCGCACCGTGAACGCGCTGCCGGCCGGGTCCGCGGCCACCCACACCCATGCCTCGACCTGGCTGGCCGCCCCGGTCGCCGTCAGCATCCGACCGGGCGGGCGGGCGGTGGAGAAGCCGCCGTCCTCGCCGCCGGGCGTCACGGCGATGGTGATCCCGACGGCTGCCGCGGCGACGGCCGTCACGAGCGCGGCCGCCCCGAGCACGGTCCGGCGGCGATCGGTGCGGCGCTGCCGACGGATCGTCACGAGCGCCCGCTCGGCCGGGCCACCCACACCGGGCGCGGCCGCGCGCCGCCGCGCCGCCCGCGACCTGCCCGCCCTCCCCGGCGAGGCCGAGCCATGCCCAGGTGCGGGCGCGTCTCTCCCGGGCCGCACGGCACCCACCGGCGGCACGGCACCCACCGGCGGCACGCCGCCCTGGTGCGGCAGCGCCTGGCCGGCGGCCGTGGGCAGCGAGGGATCCCCGGCGAGGTCGGCGACGTCGTCGAGGCGCAGGCGACCGAGCAGGCCGGGCAGGCCGGCAAGGCCCGCCAGTTCCGCCCGGCAGTCCGCGCAGTCGATGAGGTGGGCCTCCAGCGCCGAGCGGTCGGCCGGGTCCAGTGCGCCCAGGACGTAGGCCCCGAGCGAGATCCGCGGGGCGGCGCAGTCACCACTCACGTCGCCCACCCCCGTTCTTCCAGCGCCAGTTTCAGCGCTCGTAGTCCGTAGTACACCCGCGACTTGACGGTTCCGGGTGGAATTCCCAGCGTCGCCGCCGCCTCGGCCACCGAGCGCCCGAGGTAGTAGGTCTCGACGAGGGCCGCGCGATGCTCGGGACTCAGCGCCCGAAACGCCTCGGCGACCTGCCAGCTCTCCATCGCGCGATCCAACTCGTTGCTCGCCGGCAGCTGTTCGAGGGTCTCCGCCCCGACCTCCGCCGGCCGCGCGCGGCGGGCCCGATGCTCGTCGATGACGATGCGGCTCGCGACCGTGAACAGCCACGGGCGCAGCGGCCGGCCGTCGGCGCCGAGGCGGCCGGAGTGCCGCCACGCCCGCACCAGCGTCTCCTGCAACACGTCCTCGGCCTGGGCGCGATCGCCGGTCATCCGGGTGATGAAGGCGAGCAGAGCAGAGCCGTGCTCGGCGTACACAGCGCGTACGAAGTCGGCGGCGGCATCATCGCCTCCGGGCCCGCCGGTGTGGTCGCCCACTCCGGATCCGCCTCGCCGTCGCGCCTGCACGCCCTCCATCACGGACCTTCTCGCCATGCGGTTCAACCCGGATGGCGCTACGACCGCGTCACGTGCCGGCTGATGCGGCCCCACTCGTCACGGGGCGGGTTCGACGAGGGCGAGGAGGTACTCGAACTCGCAGCGGCCCGGGCGCGCCGCGCCGGTCGCGGAAGCCGCGGGCCGCTCCGCTCCGGCCTGCGCGTCGACACCGTCATACATCGTGATCTCCCTTTCCCGGGCACGGGTTCACGGATTACGCCGGAGCGGTCGACCGACGTCCGCAAAGGACCGACCGGCCGCACCTCCCGGCATTCGGAAACAACGACCCATCGACAGCAGTCGCCGCAGAGCTCGTTCACCGCCGGGGGCGGGCACGGCAAATAACGGTCACCCCGGACGCCGCTCATTCTTCCGCCGCTCACCTGGCTCGCGCCACCGATCCGCGAATATGCAAATGAATCGTCCTGGCCGACGGCAGTCCGCGCGGTGCGGTATAAGCACCGGGCCAGCCCATCCGCCCGATCCGGCGCGGCCGCGCCGAGCCCGTCCCGGCCTCGCGGCGGCGCCGCGCAACACCGGAGGAGCCCATGAGCGCGCACGCGGACATCGCCGTCGAGACCCGGCCGGACCATGTCGCGGTCGTCGAGATCCGCCGCCCCCCGCACAACTACTTCGACCTCCCGCTGGTCACGGCGCTCGCCGACGCCTACGACGAGCTCGCCGCCGGCGGCGACGCCCGCGCCGTGGTCCTCGCCGCCGCGGGCCGGCACTTCTGCGTCGGCGCGGACCTCGGCGGGGCGAGCTCCGCCGAGCCGGTCACCGTCCAGGGCGCGCCGGCGCTGTACGAGGAGGCGATCCGGCTGTTCGCCGCGCCGCTGCCCGTCGTGGCGGCCGTGCAGGGCACCGCGATCGGCGGTGGGCTGGGTCTCGCGCTGTCGGCGGACTTCCGGATCGCGACCCCCGGGACGCGGTTCGTCGCGAACTTCGCCCGGCTCGGCGTGCACCAGGGCTTCGGCATCACGGTGACGCTGCCCGCGGTCGTCGGCCGACAGAAGGCCCTGGACCTGCTCTACACCGGGCGGCGGGTGACCGGCGAGGAGGCGTGCGCGATCGGCCTCGCCGACCGGCTCGTCCCGGACGACGAGCTGCGGGCCCAGGCGGTGGCGTTCGCCGGGTCGATCGCCGCCGCCGCGCCGCTGGCGGTGCGCAGCATCCGGGCGACGATGTGGGCGGAGCTCATCGGCCAGATCCGGGCGGCCACCGAGCGGGAGGCGTCCGAGCAGGCGATCCTGCGCGCCACCGCCGACTTCGCCGAGGGTGTGCGCGCCACCGCCGAGCGCCGCGAACCCCACTTCACGGGCCGCTGACCCGGCCCGGACGCACCTGACACACCGGATGCGCCCGACAGGCCCGACAGGCGCCCGACACGCCTGACACCCCTGACACGCCCGACCGAGGGTTCGCGGGTGGCCGGCAGCGGCTGCCGGGCGCCCCCGGTGACCAGCGGGTACCCGGCAGCCGTGGCCACCACCGTGGGTGGTGGCGACCTTGCCGCCATGGGCCGCACGGCGGTAAGCATGAAGGTTGGCCTTGTTTCCCCCGCCGGGCCCCGAGCGGCGCAATGCCGTCGTCACGCGGTTGCCGCCCGGCGGCGGGCGCCCGCTCCCACCACTCGCACGCGACCGCACCGGCATGCCAGACGGGCATATTCTTCTCCCCCGAGCAGGTATCGCACTGAACCAGAAGTGCCGGATCAGGGTCACCGTCACGCGCCGGACATGAGCTGAGCCGCCGGAAACCGGGCATGAAATCGGGCCGCCGTCCGGCATTGGCCGGTTCCCGGCCGCTCCGTGATTCATCGGGTGTGTCCAGTGCCCCCGAAATCCCCACCGCGCGGACCCGAAAACGGGCACGCCCACACCGTCGTTTCCGCCGGTCAATACCTTGTGCTGCCTCGCGCCCGGCCGTCATTCCCGGCGGCGGGCCGGTCCACCCCCCACCGACGGGCCGGCCCATGGGTTCCGACGAGGCCCGTCCCCGGCAACGGCGGACGGCGGCGCGCACGCCCGGACGGGCACGAGGACGGGGACGAATGAGAAGAAGCCCGCGCGCACTCGCGGCGGCCGCCGCACTCGGCTGCGCACTCGCCGGCATGACGGCCTGCGGCGGGGACGGCGGCCGCATCCTGTCCGAGGCCCGCCAGGGCAGCGGCCCGGACCCCTGCCCGCCGACGCCCGGGGTCACCCGCGACGCGATCAGCCTTGGCCTGCTGGCATCCGGCTCGCCGACTCCCGGCGATCCCAGCGCGCTGTTCCGCGCGGGCGTCGACGCCCGGCTCGGCGAGGCGAACGCGACGGGCGGGATCCTCGGCCGGCGGCTGACCTACCGGATCGAGGACGACGAGGGGATGCCGACGCTCAACGCCGTCGCCGGGCGCAGGCTGGCCCGCGCCGAGGGCTCCCTCGGCGTCCTGCGGTTCAGCTCGGCCTCCGCCGGCTCGGCGGCGCTGCTGGCCGCGGACAAGGTGCCCGTCGTCGACGGCCAGGTCAGCGACCCGGCGGCGGCGTCACGCCCGGACGCCACCGTGTTCAGCTACGCCCGACCGCTGCTCGCGCAGCCGGCCAGCAGCGGCCTCGGCGAGTTCCTCTACGACCGCGGGGCCCGCCGGGTCGCCGTCATCTCGGTGCAGCTGTCGGGCGGGACGCAGGCGATGGGCAGCGCGGCCGAGCAGAGCGTCCGGGCCGCCCACCTGAGGGTGTCGCGCAGCATTCAGATCCCGCCGGGTCCGGTGGACGGGATGGATCTCGCCGCCCAGCTGCGCGACGCGGACGCCGACAGCCTGATCGCCTTCGTCCCGGCGCACACGTTCTACGAGATCACCGCGGCCGTGCGCTCCGCCGGCCTCGGCCTGACGGCGGTGGTGGGCAACCCGACGACCTACGACCGCAGCCAGCTCGCCCGGGTCGGCGACGACGCGGGCGGGGTGTACACGTTCGTCGACTACCTTCCGTTCGAGGTCAACGCGCCGGCCCACCGGCGGTTCCTCGCCGCGATCGCGGCCTACGCGCCACAGGCGTCCACGTTCGCGGACGGCACCGCCCTCATCGGATGGATCAGCGCGGACCTGCTGCTACGTGGGATCAGCGCCGCGGGCGCCTGCCCGACCCGCGCGAGCGTCCTGACCGGCCTGCGCCGGCAGACCCGCTACGACGCCGGCGGCCTGCTGCCGAAGGCGATCGACCTGAGCCACGGCATCTCGGCGATCACACCCTGCTACGAGTTCGTCCGGGTGAATCCGGATGGCACGGGCTTCGCCCCGGTCGACCCCGCGCCACGCTGCGGCCGTCTCCTGCCCGCTGTCTGACAGTCTGTTACCTGGCCTGGAGCGCGAAAACGCCGGACTCCCGACCGCCGGCGGACCATGATCCGACCGGCGGCGGGAATCCGGCGCCGCGGGGTCAGGCGCGGTTGTTCACGGGCGCGCTACTTCGCGGGCCAGACCCCCCAGTAGCAGTGCCCGCGGTGCCACGTCCTGTCGTGCCACACCTTCGGGAAGTCGTGGCCGTGCCACCGGAAGCCGGGTTCCCAGTAGCCAGGCTCCCAGTAGCCGGGACGGCAGATCCAGAACCTGCCCCGGTGATGGTCGTAGCGCGGCTTCTCGGCGGCGGCGCCGGGCGTGGGAGTCACCACGGCGGGCTTGGGCGGCGGCGCCGGAGTCGACGTCGACGTCGACGTCGGAGTCGGAGTCGGAGTCGGCGTGGCCGCCACGGCCGGCGCGGCACCCAGGAAGGCGGTGAAGGCGAGGACGACAGCCAGGATGAGATATCTGAACCCCTTGAGGATTTTCATGGCCATCCCTTCGAGAGTCGCGTCGCCGTGACCTCCCGGCGCGCCCCCTCCAGATACCCCGATCACGCTAAGCACAATCTCGACTACAATCTGGGCCCGCGGATAGTCGGGACCGGACGGATCCGACATGCCGCCGGTACCGCGAGGGATGTCCCGCATCGCGGGGCGACGGCGGACGGTCCGCCCACGGCGCCACGGACACGGCGTAGCGTGCGGACGGTTGCCGACCAACGGCGCCCGCGCGGACGCCGCGGCGCCGCCCGACGAGTCAGGTTGGTCAGGTGAGTGGATGCGCACAGCGGACGCCATCCTCGTGGCGGCCCCGTCCCCGGCGCCGGGCCACGAATGGGCAACGCTGCGCCCGGACCCGGTCGGCATCGCGCTGATCGCGGCGGCGGCCGCCGCGTACGGCTACGGGCTGCTGCGGATGCGGCGGGCCGGCGAGGCCTGGCCGGTCGGCCGCACGGTGCTGTTCGCCGGCCCCGGCCTGCTGAGCCTGTTCGTCTTCACCATGGCGTGGCCGGGCGCGTACGCGCACACGCTGTTCTCCGCGTATCTCGTCGAGATCGTCGGCCTGTTCATGGTGACCCCGGTGCTGCTGGCCTGTGGACGGCCCGTGCGGCTCGCCCGGTCCGCGGCACCCGAACGTCTTCGCGTCGCCACCGGTCGGCTGACCGGACACCCGGTCGCGAAGGGCGTGGCGAACCCGGCCTTCGGCGCGTTGCTGGTGCCGGTCGTCACGAGCGTGGTGGTGTTCAGTGGGATTTTCGGGGCGAGTCTGCGGCACGCGGCGATCTACCACGGCGTGCAGGTCATGCTTCTCGCCCTCGGGCTGCTCGTCGCCGTGCCGCTGGTGGAGGAGCCCGCGCGGGCGACGGGGCTCGCCGCCGCGAGCGCGCTGTTCCTCGGCTTCCTGGAGCTGTTGCTCGACTCGGTTC
This sequence comes from Frankia sp. RB5, assembly GCF_059816245.1. NCBI lineage: Bacteria > Bacillati > Actinomycetota > Actinomycetes > Frankiales > Frankiaceae > Frankia > Frankia sp. RB5. The sequence goes on along the minus strand of NZ_JCBATA010000032.1, from coordinate 36,064 downwards.
CCGGTGCCGTCCTGACCTTCCGCACCCACCTGCTGGCCGCCGGCTACTACCTCACGGCCCATCCCGCCTGGGGTCCGGCACCGCTGCACGACCAGCGCACCGGCGGCGCCATCCTGTGGGGCGTCGGCGAGGTGGTGGACCTGCCGTTCATCGCCCTGCTGCTGGTGCGCTGGATGCGGGCGGACGCGCGGGAGGCGCGCGAGATCGACCGGATGCTCGACGAGGCCGAGGCGGAGTCCGGCTCGGCGATGACCCGACCGTGGTGGGAGACCGATCCGCGCCGGCTCCGGTGATCGCCGCCGCGCGTCGGCACGTTCACAGCGTGTTCACATCCGCGGGTCCGGATACTGGAAGCCGCCCATGCAGGACCGACCAGCGCCCCCCGACTCGGGAAGGCCGAGTCCGCCGGACGACCGCCGGGACGGAGGCCGCCGGATGCACGAAACCCTGCCGCTACGGCCGGTCCCGACGAGGCGGCCGCGCTGGCCCTCGGTCGTACGCCGGCTGGGCCTGGCGGTGCTGGTGGTCATACTGCTCGCGGCGCTCGCGTTCGGCGGGGTGCTGGCTCTCACGCCGTCGACCTCCGACGCCCGCGCCCGGGTGGCGGCGCAGGCCGCCGAGCACGGCGCCGCCGCGCTGACGGAACGGTTGCCGGCTCGGGTGGTCGAGGCTCTGGTCGCGACCGAGGACAGCCGCTTCCAGCACCATCACGGGGTCGATCCGCTTGGAGCGGTGCGCGGCGTGATCGGCCCGCTACTGGGCGACGAGAGCCAGGGTGGGGCGACGCTCGACCAGCAGCTCGTCAAGATCCTTTATACCGGCGGTCACCGCAGCTTCACCGATCGAATTGAGCAGATCGGGCTGGCCGTCAAGCTCGATGCCGGGTACAGCAAGGACGACATCCTGCGCATGTATCTGGACACGGTGTACTTCGGCCATGGCTACTACGGCATCACCTCCGCGGCAGCGGGCTACTTCGGCCGTATGCCCGCCACGCTCAGCTGGACCCAGGCGTCCCTGCTCGCCGGGCTCGTCCAGGCCCCCTCCGCGTACGACCCGTACGAACACCTCGCCGCTGCCCGCGCGCGGCAACGGCACGTCCTCGACCGTCTGGTCGCCACCGGCCACCTCACCCGAGCCCAGGCCGACCAGGTCGCCGCCGACCCCCTCGGCCTGCGCTGAGCCAGGCCCGGTCCGGTCCGGCGACGGCGCATCCCCCGGAGTCCCCACCCCATGGCAGACGACGCACCCGTCGACCCGCACGGCCCCGTCCGCGACGACGAGGCCCACCGCACCGAGGCCCGTGACGAGCACGCACCCGGCTCCGTGCGTGCCGCCGGCGACGGCCGCGCGCCCGACCAGGTCGCGCCCCACCCCCGCGCCGGAACCATCGACCCGGCCGCGCGTGACGCCGAGGGTCCCGTCGCCATCGGACCGACCGCCATCGGACCGACCGCCATCGCACCCACGGCCATCGCACCCACGGCCATCGCACCCACGGCCATCGGGACCACGGCGGACGGCGGCACCGCCGACGACTGCATCGCCGGGGACGGCGCCACCCGCTGCACCGCCCGCACCCGGCTCTACCAGGACGGCCGGCTGGCGCTGTCCGGCTTTCCCGTCGCCGACATCAGCGAGTACGTCGGCCGGCCCGGCACGACTGTCTGGCTGGACCTGCACGACCCCGACCACGACGACCTCGCCGTGCTCAGCGAGGAGTTCGGCCTGCACCCGCTGGCCGTCGAGGACGCCCTGCACCCCCACCAGCGCGCCAAGCTCGACCGGTACCGCAGCCACCTGTTCCTGTCCGCCTACGGCCTTCAGGTGGACCCGGACACCTACGCGGCCGTCACCGGCGAGCTCGCGGTCCTCATCACCCCCTCGGCGCTGATCACCGTCCGCAAGGACCACGGCCTCGACCTGGACGCGGTCGTCGACCGCTGGGACGCGAACCCGGACCTCGCCGGGCAGGGCGTCGGCTACCTGCTCTACGGGTTGCTCGACGTGATCGTCGACGGGCACTTCGACGCCGTGCGCACCCTCGACGACGCCATCGAGGATCTGGAGGACGCGCTGTTCGCCGACGACACCGCGTCGGACGGCGTGCAGCGGCGCAGTTTCGAGCTGCGCAAGACCCTGGTGCGCACCCGGCGGGTCGTACTGCCGATGCGGGAGGTCGTCAACGGTCTGATGCGCCGCGACCTGCACGTCGTCGACGAGACGATGATGCCGTACTTCCAGGACGTGTACGACCACGTCCTGCGGGCCACCGAGTGGACGGAGAGCCTGCGCGACATGGTCACCACGATCCTGGAGACCCATCTGACGATCCAGGGCAACCAGCTCAACGAGATCATGAAGAAGCTGACGAGCTGGGCGGCGATCATCGCCGTGCCCACCGCCATCACCGGCTTCTTCGGCCAGAACGTGCCCTTCCCCGGCAGCGGGCAGCCGTGGGGGTTCGCGATCAGCCTCGCCGCGATCATCGTGATGGGGGCGGTGCTGTATGTGAGCCTGAAACGCCGCCACTGGCTCTGACCGGCCCGCGCGCCCTCGGTCAGGACACGGCCGGCCGGGCCACCCGCCGAAACGCGTGGGCGAGCAGCATCCGGGCGTCGTCGTCGGCGAGCGCGTAGACCCGCTGGCGGCCGACCCGCTCGGCCCGGACGAGCCCGTGCTCGCGCAGCACCCGAAGCTGGTGGGACACCGCCGACTGCTCCGAGCCGAGCTCCTCGACGAGCTCGCCGACGGCCCGCGGACCGCCCGTCAGGCAGGCCAGCAACTGGACGCGGCTCGGGGTGGACAGCGCGAACATCACGTCCGCGATCCGGCCCGCCATGTCCCCGTCGACGGGGAGTCGGACGGCGCCGTCGGAACCCGGGCCGGGCACGCCGTTCGACACCCCGCCAGCTTAGAACGCCGCCGGCGGTCGCGAATGATGATCGTCGCGTGACCGTGCCACCCGGCGGCCACGCAGGATCATGGCCGCCCCCTCGATGGTCGGGCAGAGCCGGTACGGCGCGGACCACCCCGGGGGCAGCGCCGCCCACCGCACCCGGCGACGCCCCCGGGTCGCCCGGACCTGGCCGATGTCCGCCCCGTCGAGCGCGACGACGTACAGCCCGCGCACGATCTTCGCCCAGGCCAGGCCCGGCCGGTCCGCGAGCCGGGCGAGGGCCCGCTCGCGCAGCACGCGGCCCTGTTCCTCGGCCAGCACCGCCAGCGCCGCGCGCACCACGGCCGCGTCCGGATCGTCAGCGCGGCGCCACCTGCACATCCTCGCCTCCCCGAGACTCCGGCTCATGAGCGTGACAGTAACATGAACAGATATTCATATGAATGGTGATTCCCTGTCGTGTAGCCGACGGTGTGTCGGGATGCACGGCTCCCGATCAGTCAGTCAGAAAGCGGCCACGCAGGTAGCTCTCGGCGAGCGCGGCGCTGTCCCGGGCGAAGCCGGCGGCACTCGGGACCGCGTCCGAGTGCGGGTGTGTGCCAAGCCAGGCGACCAGCAGCAGTCGCCGCAGCAGCACGAACGTCGGCACCATCGCCACCTCGTCCGCGCTCAGCGGCAGCCGTCGCCGGTAGGCGGCGAGCCAGCCCTCCACGAGTTCCCCGGCGACGTCGAGATGCTCGATGAACGACAACGACGCCGCGAGATCCCACAGGTACCAGCCGAAGCCACAGTCATCGAAGTCGATGACGCACACCTCGCCGTCACCGCGCGCAGGGGAAACCAGCAGGTTCGCCAGCCGCATGTCGGCGTGGACGAGCCCGAACCGCTCCGGCCCGGTGCCGAACTCCGCCAGCCGGCGGCGCAGCACCTCCGCCGCGCGCCGCAGCACCGCGACCGCCGCCCGCCCCTCGTCGCCGGGGAGCGCCGCCGTGACGCCGGCCGCCCAGCTCCCCCAGCGTCCGGCCGGGCCCAGCATCGTCTCCCACGTCCAGGCGAACCGCTCGAACCCGCCCGGCCGCGCCCAGCCCCGGGCATGCCGGTGCAGCCGCGCCGCGATCTCCCCCAGCTGCCCGAACGCCCCCGGCAGCGCCGCCGGCGCCCAGGACTGCGGGGACTGCCCCGCCACCCACTCGAAGAGCACGGCGTGCCGCCCGGCTCGCGATGTCGCCACGAGCTCACCCGCGCGGGTCGGGACCACCGGCGGCGTGCGCACGACGCCGTCCGCGCGCAGAGCCGTCACCCAGGCGAGTTCGGCGTGGATCTCGGCGAGGCCGTGGTAGCCCGGCCGGTGCAGCCGCAGTGCCCAGCGGCGCCCGCCGACCGGATCCGTCACCTGGTAGGTGGCGTTCTCCGAGACGTGCAGCAGGCTGACCCGCGGCTCGGGCCCGACGTCGTAGCCGGCGACGATGTCCACGACCATCCGTCCGGTCGCCTGGGCGGCCGCACCCCCCGCCACCGCGGTCGGCTCCTGCTCCACGTCGATGGTCACGCAGTGCACGGTAATACTCGGCGGGCACAGCGATGCCGTCCGAATGCGGGAAGCGCCCTCACCGGCAGGATGGGCACATGGTCGTCACCCGGCTCCTCCTGATCTCGGGCAGCACCCGCGCGGCGTCGACGAACACCGCGGCGCTGCGCACCGTCCTGGCCCTCGCGCCACCGGACGTCGAGGCCGTCGTCCACGACGGCCTCGCGGACCTGCCCGCGTTCACCCCCGACGCCGACGACAGCGCGCCGCACCCCGCCGTCGCCGATCTCCGTACCCGGCTCGCCGACGCCGACGCCGTACTGCTGTGCACCCCGGAGTACGCGGGGGCGCTGCCGGGCAGCCTCAAGAACCTCCTCGACTGGACGGTCGGCACCGGCGACCTCTACGGCAAGCCGGCCGCCTGGATCAACGTCGCCGCCCCCGGCCGCGGCACCGGCGCCCTCGCCGAGCTGCGCACCGTCCTCGGCTACGTCACCGCCGAGATCATCGGACCGGCCTGCGTCGACATCCCGGTCCCCCGCGACGCCGTCACCCCCGCCGGCACGATCGACGACCCCGCCATCCGCGCCGCCCTCACCGCTTCCCTGACCGCCATCGTCACCCACCTGCGCGGGCAGACGGTGGACTCCGCATCCGACGCATAGCGCGGCTCTCTCCACCTTCACCTCAACCTCAGCCTCGGCCAACAAGATCAGCATGGCGACTGGCGATGGCGCACGGCGAGTCAGCGGCCGACGCCGAGATTCGGCCAGCGGGCGGCGGCGAGCAGGGCGCCGGTGCAGACGAACGCCAGCAGCGAGCGGATGTGGTTGGCGACGCTCCAGCGGGAGACGTAGCGCAGCCAGGTGTCCGCCGCGCCGACGGCGTCGGGGTTGAGGTCGGCGAGGCCGTTGTTCAGCGGGATGTTGATCGCTGCCGTCACCAGCAGTGACGCCGCCCCGGCAATGGCTCCGAGCAGGAGCAGCTGGCTGCCCGGGCGGCCCCAGTGCCCGAGCGCCCAGATCCCGACCCCCACGCAGCCGAGGGCCGAGCCGAACAGCGGCAGCATCAGCAGGCTGTGCGGCGCGACCACGTTGATCTGCTGCATCGAGCGGATCGCCGACGGCGCGGGCGCCCGGCGCAACGCCGGCATCACCAGGATCGAGAACCCGAACAGCACCCCGCCGGTGATCCCGGACAACGCGGCCGTCGGCAGCGTGACGAAGCGGTGGAACATGTCCATCGTGGCACCTCTCCTTGACCCTCAGTTATGCAACGCCGTTACGTTACGTCGTAACGGTACGGTGTTGCGATAAAGTCGTCAACCATGGGACGACCGCGGCAGCACGACGAGAGCACCCGCTTGGCGCTGCTCGACGCCGCCGAGCGGCTGATCGAGCGCGATGGGCCCGACGCAGCCTCCGTCCGGGCGGTGGCCGACGCGGTGGGAACGACCACCCGGGCCGTCTACAGCGTGTTCGGCTCGAAGGACGGGATGCTCGAAGCGCTCGCCATCCGCCTGTTCGACGTGCTGATCGCCGCGATCGACGCCTGCCCGCGCACAGACGACCCGGTGGACGACCTGATCACGGCGTCCCTCGCCGGCTTCCGGCGCACCTCGATCGACCACCCGACGCTGTACTCGCTGGTGTTCCTGCGCGTCGTCCCGGATCTCCAGCTCGGCGCCGAGTTCGCCGCCACCGCGGGCGCCGCCTTCGGCCGCCTCGAAGCACTGGTTGAGCGCCTGAACACCGAGGGCACCCTCCCGAAGGCCGCCGTCCCCGCCGCCGCCCTTTCCGTCCACGCCCTCACCGAGGGCCTCGCCTCGATGGAACTGCGCGGCATGCTCACCACGACCGACAACCCCGAGGCCACCTGGCGCACCGCCCTGCACGCCGTCCTCACCGGCCTCACGCTGACCCAGCAGGTCTGACACCCAGCCCGGTCGACGTCACCTCGGCCTCCACCTCGGCGTCGGCGTCGGCCTGACGGCCGCATCTGGGGCCGACTTCCCATGGAGGGAAAGCGCGTGCCGGGGAAAGCGGCACCGTGTCGCGAGCACCCCGTTTCCTTCTGCTTTGTCCCCCAGCTCGCGACACGAAGCGCCGCAAACCGGCCAGAACTCTGCCACGACCCGTCGCAACGACAGCGAAGATCACGGCTTGACACGCGACCTGGTATCGACGCGCACCGAGTCGTCGCCGGTGGGCTTTATGTGGCCCGCGAGGGGAGGGTGGGGTCCGGTGCCACGGCGGGTGAAGAATGAGAGGCGATGCCGACCTCATCCTTCGCCGTGTACCTTGCCGGCCTGGAGCCGGAGTCGCTGGCCGCGATCTTCCGGGCCCGCCCGGACGTGCTGCTCACCCCGTCGCCGCGCGGCTTTGAGCAGGTGGCGCAGCGCCTGTGCGACGCGCGTTCCCTCACCTTCGCGCTGGTCAGGATCAATCGGGATGCGCTGCGGGTCGGCACCGCCGCGGCGATGCTGTCGGGGCCACCAACGCCGGCCCGACTGGCAACGCTGCTCAACGCCGCGCCCGACCGGGTTGATGCGGTGATCAGCGATCTGTGCGCCCGTGGACTCGCCTGGCTCAGCCCGCTGGACGGCCCGGGGCCGGACAGCATGCGCTCGGACAGCCCGAGCCTGAGCCCGAGCGGCGCGGGGCCGAGCCCGAGAGGCGCGGGGCCGGGCGGCGGGAGCGATCCGGGTGCGATGATTCTTGAACTTCCGGAGGCGCTGCGCGAGCACTGGCTCGAGCCCGTCGAGGGCCGGCGCACCGCCGCGCAGATCGGCCGCAACGCGCTGGCAGAGGATGTCCGCAACGCGGTGACCGCGCTGGGCGGCGACACCGCGGGCCTGCGCAAGCCGGAACTCATCGCGGCGCTCACCGAGCGGCTGTCCGATCCGCGGCGCGTCGCGTCCATCATCGCGAGGCTTCCCGCGGGTGCCCGCACGATGCTCGACGACCTACGGGCATTCACCCTCGGCGCAATGTTCCACGGCGCTCTCTGGATCGACACGGCTCAGCAGACCGCGCCCCGGGAACGCCGGGCGCTGATCGACGCCGGGCTGTTGATCCCCGTCAACGGGCGTCCGGAGCTGCCCCGCGAGGTCGCCGTCGCGGCCTGGATCGCCGAGGAGGAACTCGGCCTCAGCGGGCCGCCCGACATTCCCCGGCCGACGGTCGATCCGGCCGGCCTGCGCTCCGCCGCCCAGGCCGCCGCACAGGAGGCGGTGCGCGCCGTGACGACCCTCGTCGACGAGGCGTCCGCCGCCCCGATCGCGGGGCTCAAGCGCGGCGGCATCGGTGGGCGCGAACGGGTACGGCTGGCGAAGCGCCTGGCGATGCCGGCGGACGAGCTGTTCCTGTGGATCGACCTCGCCGCGGCGGCCGGCCTGCTCGCGCCCGCCCGCCGAGGCGACACCATCAGCTACGGCCCGGGCCCGCGGCTCGACGGGTGGCGCGAGGAGGCGCCCGCCCAGCAGTGGGCGGCCCTCGCCCTGGGCTGGTTCACGCTGCAGCACGTCTCGTCCCGGCGCGCCCTGGATGAGGAACGCGAGGTCCCGCCGCCGCTGCCGGTCAACTCGGCCGCGGGCATGATCCGCCGTGCCCTGCTCCGCGCCGCGGCCGGCGGTCGGTCGGTGCGGCGCAGCGGCGAGAACGTCGAGTGGTACTTCCCCCTGCACGACTATGAGGAGGAGGAGTGTGAGGACCTGGTCGCCGCATCGATCCAGGAGGCGGAACGACTCGGCGTCGTCGCCGTCGACGTGCTCTCCGGCCTCGGTGAAAGGCTGCTCGCCCAGGCCGACGCGATGGCCGAGCTGGCCGACATCCCACGGCTGCTGGACGCGCACGATGCCGACGACGACGGCGGCGCTGTCCCCGCGGCCCTCCTCGAGGCCATGGTGCGCCTCGGCGACCAGTGCGCCGAGCTGCTGCCGGCGACCCGGACCAGCCTGATCCTCCAGTCCGACCTGACCGCCGTCGTCTCCGGCTCGCCCACCCCGTCGATGGCCCGCGTCCTGCGCGCGGCGGCCGAATCCGAGTCGCGCGGCGCCGCCGGGACGTGGCGGTTCACCCCCACCAGCGTCCGCGCCGCCCTCGACCTCGGCTGGAGCGCCGACGAGCTGCTCACCGAGCTGCGCGCGCTCACCGACCGCGCCCTCCCGCAGGCCCTCGAGTACCTGATCGGCGACGTCGCCCGCCGCCACGGCCACGTCCGGGTCCGCGGGATGCGCAGCGCCATCCTCGGCGATCCGCCGACCGTCACCGAGCTGCTGCACACCCGCGTCCTGAAGAACCTGCACCTCGCCCAGCTCGCCCCCACTGTCCTGTCCAGCCCCGAGGAGTCGGCCACCGTCCTGCGCGAACTGCGCCGCGCCGGCTTCTCCCCCATGCCCGAGGACGCAACCGGAACGATCATTCTTCCCTCCGGCGCCAACCCGCTCGGCCCACCATCCGCCGCCTTCGCCTCCGAGGACGACGACCAGCCTTCCGCCTCCACCGGGCGGCGTTCCTCCAGGCTGTCCGGTGGAGGCTCCTCCGCGCGGGCTGGATCGGGCAGTCCGAGTCGTACAAGCCCCGCGAAGCTCAGGCGGGTCACGCCGGAGGAGCTCGTCGCCCTCCTCCAGGCCGACGAGCACGCGGGCATCCCCGCCATCCTCAGCCCCCTCGCCGTCACCCTCGGCAAGATGGCCACCGCCCTGAACGACAACGAGCTCACCCTGCTCGCCGAGGCCGTCGAATCCCATGGCGACGTCGTCATCGCCTACACCGACAAGCGCGGCTCCCGTTCCCTCCGCCGCATCCGCATCAACGCCCTGTTCGGCCGCTGGCTCGACGCCCACTGCTACCTCCGCAACGCCGGCCGAGAATTCGCCATAGCCAACATCACCGCCGTCAGCCCCGCCGGTTAACGCGACAACCGCGGGCGAGGGCCTGGACATCCTCGACGTAGGCACCGGATCCGGCTACGGCACGGCGCTGCTCGCCCGCAGGTACGGCAGCAGCCAGGTCACGACGATCGACGTCGATCCGCATCTGGTCGCCGCCGCCACGGACCGGCTCGCCGCCCTCGACCTGCAGCGGTGACGACTACCCGCCGGCCGTCGTCGACCAGCTCGACGAGCGCAGGGCGGTGGTGATGGCGGTGCGGACGTGGGCGCGGAGCCAGCGGTGGGGGCCGTCGGCGTCGTAGCGCGGGTGCCAGGCCAGGCAGACGGGCAGGGTCGGCAGGTCAAGATCCAGATCGAGGGCGACCAGACCGGCGCTCGCCAGGCCGACGCGACCGAGACGGCGGGGGGCTATGCCGATGAGGTCGCTCTGGGCGACCAGAGAAAGAGCCACCGTATGCGATGGAACGGTGACGGCAACGGTGCGCCGCAGACCATGGGCGGCCAGCGCCGCGTCCAGCGGGCCTTGGACGCGGCCGCGGCGCGACGCGACGACATGCCGGCCGTCGGCGAGCCGCTCCGGGGTGAGCGGACCGCGGGTGAGCGGATGGCCGGCACGGACGACGGCGACGGCGGCGTCCTCTCCAAGGGTCTCCACGCGGATCTCCGTCGCGGTCGAGTCGATCTGGCCGATCTCCAGATCGGCGGTGCCGTCGCGGAGCGGATCGGCGGACGGCATCGGCTCGGGCAGGAACCGCACGCGCACTGCTGGAGCCGCCGCGGTCAGCCTGTCGAGCAGGTCGACGGCGATCGATGCGACGAGCATGTCGCTGCTGAGGATCGTGAACGTACGCTCGAGTGTCGAGAGATCGGGTTGGCCGACGGGCGCGAAGACGCCGTGAGCCCGTGCCACGAGATCCCGCACCTCAGCCTGGATCGCCAGGGCGCGCGGCGTGGGCAGCATCGTGTTTCCCGACCGCACAAGGATCTGGTCGCCGATGGCCCGGCGGATGCGGCCCAGCGCTCGGCTCACAGCCGGCTCGGTGAGATGAAGCCGGCGAGCGGCGCCACTCACGCTCCGTTCGGCCAGCAGAACGTCGAGCGTGACCAACAGATTCAGGTCGATGCCGGCAAGCGGGCGCCCCATCGGCTGCCCGCGCCCGATGATCAGCGGCGTTGCGGCTGGAACGTCATCCGCCACGGATTGCATCGCGTGCATCGTCCCCTTGCCTCAGTTGCATTTGTCGGCAGATCACGGCACCCCTAGGCTCATCTTAACGAGCTATCGCGATGCGTCGATGACTATCGTCCAGCAGGAGCTGCCATGACTGCCGACTCTCCAGCCACCCCGTCGAGTCACCCGAGCGCTACCCGGCGTCGACTGCTGGATCGCGTGCTGCTGCGCGTGCAGGTGGCCGCCGTCGAGCCGTTGGCCGCGCGCACGCGGCGCATCGTGCTCGCCGGCGCGCCGCTGATCGACCTGCCCTGGACGCCCGGCCAGAGCGTCTCCGTCCTGTTCGTCGATCCCTCCGCTCCCGGCTCATGGCTGCGCAATCCGCGCGACATGAAGCGCAGCTACTCCGTCTGGGACGCGGACCCGACTGCGGGACGCCTGGAGCTCGCCGTCTACGACCACGGCGGCGACTCACCGGGCGCGACCTGGTCACGCACCGTCCAACCCGGCGATGATGTGATCACCACCAAGCCCGACGGCCACCTCACCGCCCGGCCGGACGCGGCCCACCACCTGTTCGTCGGGGACGACACGGCCGCCGTCCCCCTCAGCGCGATCCTGCGTGCCCTGCCGGCTGGCACCGAGGCTCGGGCGATCTTCGAGTGTGACGATCCGGCGGACGAACTGCCACCGCCCGGCGCCCGTGACGCGACCGCGACATTTCGGACCACCTGGGTGCATCGGAAGGGCGCGTCGGCGGCTTCGTCGCCGCTGCTGCCGCGGGCCGTCGCCGAGCTCGACCTGCCCGAACAGCCGGGTGTCGCCTACGTGGCCGGTGAGGCCCGCACCGTCCAGTCGGTCCGCAACCATCTCGTCAACGATCGTGGTTGGCCGCGCCGCGCCGTCCTCACCGAACCGTTCTGGACGCCCGGCAAACGCGGCATGGACTGATCGCCGCCAGCCTCACCGTCGCTCCGCCCCGGAGCACCCACCCAGCACGATCCTCACCAGGAGAAGAGGTCTCCTCAGCATGCCTTCGGCCCTGTACGACCCCGCTGTCCGCACCGTCCTCGACCGTCTCTTCGGCGCCGCGCAGGGGGACGGCTCCCTGATGGCAAGCCTGCTCGCGGGCCTGGCACCCGGCGCGGTCATCGAGCGGATGCCCGCCGCGGAGCTGGCCGATCTGGCTGGCGAGGCGTACCTGCCGGTCGCCCCGGAGGTCGGGACGCTGCTCTACACGCTCGCCCGCGCGAGCCGACCCGCGCTGGTCGTCGAGTTCGGCACGTCATTCGGGATCTCCACGATCCATCTCGCCGCCGCGCTGCGTGACAACGGCAGTGGCCAGATCGTCACCAGCGAGCTGTCGGCCAGCAAGGTGAGGGCGGCGGAGGCGAACGTCGCCGAGGCCGGGCTCGGCGACCTCGTCGACGTCCGCGCCGGCGATGCCCTGGAGACGCTGCGCGACCTGCCCGGCCCGGCCGACCTGGTGCTGCTCGACGGCTGGAACCACATCTACCTGCAGGTCCTGCGCGTCCTCGAACCAAACCTGCGGCCGGGAACGTTGATCATCGCCGACGACACGGTCCGGTTCGCCGACGAGACCCGCGACTACCTCGACCACGTCCAGGACCCCGCGAACGGTTACACGACCGTCCACCTCCCCCTCGACGACGGCCTCACCCTCTCCACCCGCCACTGACCTGCGACCGCGCCCGGGCAGGCAGGCGAGGTCAACGCGAACGGTAGGCGTCCGAGCGATGCTCGATCGCGGTCACGAGGACTACGCGATGTTCCTCGTCGATCTCGTACAGCACGCGATATCCGCCTCTGCGCGCGGACCAGGTGCCCTCGAACGGCGGCAGGAGAAGCCGTTTGCCAAGGCGATGCGGATTCTCGAGCAGAGTCGTCGTGATGAACTCGTAGACCGCCGCGGCGACCTTCTCGGGCAGCCTGCCGGCCAGCGCGCGCGCCGCCGGCCCCGCCACCCGCAGCTCGAAAGGGCGCAGAGCGGGTTCAGCCACTGCCGGGCGGCAGGCTCGCGGAACGCCCGCGCTTCGCCATCAGCGCGGCCAGTTCCTCGGCGTCGAGAACGTCCCCGGACTCGACCGCCTCCTGGGACTCCGCGAGTTGACGCATTGCTTCCCGGCTCGCCAGGACGTCGAGGGTCTCCTCCAGAGCGGCGAGATCGTCGGGGGAGATCAGTATCGCGACCGCCTGGCCGTGCCGGGTGATCTCCACGCGCTCGTGCGTGCGCTCCACGTCGTCGAGGATCTCGGACAGCCGGTTACGCGCCTCGGTGAAAGGAAGCACGGTCATGGCGTCGAGGATACCGGTAACTGGCGTGAACTCAAGGCAGTTCAGTGGCTCCGGGCGTCTGCTGGCCCGACCGTCCTTCCCAGGCGAGCCGGGCGGGAGTGGGTAGCCTGCGGGGATGGTGGGTGTGACGCAGGATGATCCCTCGCTGGACGATGTCGCCTGGGATCTTGGGCCGCTGCTCGACGGGGGCGGCGAGGAGCAGGTCGACGTACAGCTCGCGGACGCACGGGCGCGGGCCGAGGCGTTCGCCGCGCGGTATGCCGGGAAGGTCGCCGAGCTGGACGGGCCGGGGCTGGTGGACGCCGTCGGTGAACTGGCGGCGATCTACGAGCTGATCGGCAAGGCCGGCGGGTACGCGTCGCTGCGCTTCTCCACCGACACGGCCGAACCGGCGCGCGGCGCGATGCTGCAGAAGGTCCGCGAGGGCTCCACCTCGATCCACACCGCGATGCTGTTCTTCGGCCTCGAATGGGCCGCGCTGGACGACGAGACGGCCGAGCGACTGCTCGCCGCCGACGGTCTCGACCAGGCCCGGCACTACCTGCGGATGGAGCGCCGCTACCGGCAGCACCTGCTCAGCGAGCCGGAGGAGAAGCTGCTCACCGAGAAGTCGGTCACCGGGGCGGGGGCTTGGGGGCGGCTCTTCTCCGAGCAGGTCTCGGCGATCACGGTGGACGGCCAGCCCCTCGACGTGGCGCTGAGCCGGCTGGCGTCCGCCGACCGCGAGGTCCGCCGCGCCACCGCCGAGGCCGTCACGACGGCGCTGGCCCCAGGTCTGCGCACCCGGGCCTACATCTTCAACACCCTGCTGCACGACAAGGCGGTCAACGACCGGCTGCGCGGCTACCCGACCTGGCTGTCGAGCCGCAACCTCGCCAACGAGGTGTCCGACGAATCCGTCCAGGCGCTGATCACCGCGGTCCGCGGCCGCTACGACATCCCGCAGCGCTGGTACCGGCTCAAGGCCCGGATCCTGGGCCTGCCGAAGCTCGCCGACCACGACCGGTCGGCGGCCGTGACCGCCGACGCCGACGAGCACTACGGTTGGGTCGAGTCCCGCGACCTGGTGCTCGACTCGTTCGGCTCGTTCTCGCCGGAGATGGAGCGGGTCGCCCGCCGGTTCTTCGACGAGAACTGGATCGACGCGCCCGTCCGGCCGGGCAAACGGGGCGGTGCGTTCGCGAGCTCCGCCGTCCCGTCGGTGCACCCGTATGTGATGCTGAACTTCACCTCGCGGCGCCGTGACGTGCTCACTCTCGCCCACGAGCTCGGCCACGGCATCCACTTCGCGCTCGCCGAGAAGCAGGGCATCCTGCAGCAGAGCACGCCCCTGACGGTGGCCGAGACGGCGTCGGTGTTCGGCGAGACGATCGTGTTCAACCGGCTGCTGGAGCGGGCGGGCGACGCCGAGTCGCGCCTCGCGCTGCTGGCGGAGTCGATCGAGGGGGCGATCGCGACCGTCTTCCGCCAGACCGCGATGAACCAGTTCGAGGAGGCCGTGCACGGCGCGCGTCGCACCGAGGGCGAGCTGTCGGTGGAACGGTTCAACGAGGCGTGGGCGTCCACCCAGCTTGACCTGTTCGGCGACGCGGTCGAACTGACCGACGGCTACCGCACCTGGTGGAGCTACGTGCCGCACTTCATCGGCACCCCCGGCTACGTGTACGCCTACGCGTACGGGCAGCTGCTGGCGCTGTCGGTGTACCAGCGCTACGTCGAGGAGGGGGCGTCGTTCGTGCCTCGCTACCTGGAGATGCTCGGCGCGGGCGGATCGCGGCTGCCCGAGGACCTGGGTCGTGTCGTCGGGATCGACCTGACCGACCCGGGATTCTGGTCCGCCGGCCTCGACCTCGTCGAAGCCCAGCTGCGCGCCGCCGAGACCGCCGCCCGGGAGGCTGGACGGATCAGCTGACGCGACGATCCGGGCGGGGCCGCCGCGGCTGGGACCACGGACAGGCCCCGCCCACGGCGTCCCCGACCCCTCCCGGAGACGCCCTGATCGGCCGCGGCGTCAGGACGCGGACACGATGCCGTCCCCATCGACCGGCGGCTCGTCCGTCGGCACGAATCCGCCGTTGCCGGGCTCACCGTCGACCGAGGCGACGGCCTCGCCGTCCCGCTGACCGCGGGCCGCCCAGCCGGCCCACCATCCCCGCTCGTACGCGGACGGCGGCGCGAAGGACGTCTGCTCACCGGCTCCGGCCAGCGCACTCGTCTCGGTCGTTCCACCGGAGTCAGACGCCGAGTCCGGAGCGATCACGTCGCCGCCAACGCTGTCTCCGTCCGGGCCGTCGCCACCGGGGAGTCGAGCGGGATCGCAGGTCGGCAGGCTGGTGTCCGTGCCCCAGGCCTGCGAGCCGAAGGGCGATGGTTCCTCCGCGATGCCGGCCGCGCCACCGAGAACGGGCGCGGTGATCGTCGTGCCGCTGTTGGTGACGGTATTGGTGAAACCGCCGACCGTCGTGCCGCCCGCGGTGACGCCACCGAACCCCGCGGTGGTGCCGCCCGCCGTGTTCCCCGTCCCGCCGACGATGCCGGTACCGCCGACGGTCGGCCCGCCGATGCCGATCGTCACACTGCCGATGATCAGGTCGTCGAAACGGCGGCCCTTGTCGCCGAACCAGTCGTCGTCATCGTTGCGGAACCAGTCGTCCTGACGGTCGGCCTGGTCGATTCGCTCCGCCAGCGGCACGCCACCCCCCGCGGTACCGCCCGGGGTGCACAGCGGATCCAGCGAAGGCCACCATGTCGACGCGCCGGGATCGTACTGGTAACTGAGCGCATAGCACGTCGTCGGGTCCGTCGGGTTGGTGGAGCTCGGATTCTGTGTGGACGTGCCCCCGCCATTGACCGGTTCCGGGTCACCCGGACGGTAACAGATCGGTACCGTCAGGGAACGAAGACTTTTCTGACCCGCATACCGGGCCTCGCCACCGTTTTCCGTCCCGGCTGTCGCGGCCGACGCGGGCGAGGCCAGAAGGACGGCCGCGGCCGAAATCCCACCTGTCAAAAACAGGCCGGTCGAACATCTTTTGATATGCATGTGGCTCCTCTTCGCGCGCAGGTCAGGGACCAGCTCCGCGAGATCGTAGCCAGCAGAAGCATCGAAGAGGCCGCGCCTTCGTTCCGCGTGTCCGCCGCGGAAGGCGGGTAGCTCACGTCCAGGAAGAACTGATACGTAGTCACTCAGCAGCGGGGTTTCGGAGCCAATCCGCCGGCCCGGTTTCGACGAATCCGAGGCCGCGTGAATGTCCTGACTCCGGACATGATGGCGGCCCTTGCCCCGGTCCGGCACATGACGATGCATGTGGTCCGCCCGAGGAAAGGGCCGCCGCTGTCCGTGGAGCACATGGGTCAGATGCCCGCCGGAACGCGAGTGTTATCCGACGCTGGTGCCGCCGGCCGTGTTTCCGCCGCCGCCACCGCCGCCGCCGACAGTGGTCCCACCCGCGGTGTTCCCACCGCCAGGCCCACCACCAACCGTCGTACCACCAGCAGTATTACCACCACCACCGCCGCCACCGACCGTGGTTCCACCAGCGGTATTACCACCACCGCCACCGCCGCCGACAGTGGTCCCGCCAGCCGTGTTCCCACCGCCAGGCCCACCACCAACCGTCGTACCACCAGCAGTATTACCACCACCACCGCCGCCACCGACCGTGGTTCCACCAGCGGTGTTACCACCACCGCCACCAACCGTCGTTCCACCGGCCGTGTTACCGCCACCACCGCCGCCACCGACCGTCGTTCCACCAGCGGTGTTACCGACGAAGGGGAAGGTCCGGATAAGGGTGTTGCGCGAACCGAATCGTCCGACGCTCGTGCCACCCGCCGTGTTTCGACGGAATCCACCCACGGTGGTTCCACCAGCAGTATTACCACCACCGCCACCGACCGTCGTTCCACCGGCGGTATTACCGCCACCACCACCACCGACCGTCGTACCACCAGCGGTATTACCACCACCGCCACCAACGGTCGTACCACCGGCCGTGTTACCGCCACCACCACCGCCGCCGACCGTCGTACCACCAGCGGTATTACCACCACCGCCACCAACGGTCGTACCACCGGCCGTGTTACCGCCACCACCACCGCCGCCGACCGTCGTACCACCAGCGGTATTACCACCACCGCCGCCGCCACCGACCGTGGTTCCACCAGCGGTGTTACCACCACCGCCACCAACCGTCGTACCACCAGCCGTGTTACCGCCACCACCACCGCCGCCAACCGTCGTACCACCAGCGGTATTACCACCACCGCCACCAACCGTCGTACCACCGGCCGTGTTACCGCCACCACCACCGCCGCCGACCGTCGTACCACCAGCGGTATTACCACCACCGCCACCAACCGTCGTACCACCGGCCGTGTTACCGCCACCACCACCGCCGCCGACCGTCGTACCACCAGCGGTATTACCACCACCGCCGCCGACCGTCGTACCACCGGCCGTGTTACCGCCACCACCACCGCCGCCGACCGTCGTACCACCAGCGGTATTACCACCACCGCCGCCAACCGTCGTACCACCAGCGGTGTTACCGCCACCAGGACCGCCACCAACCGTCGTACCACCGGCCGTGTTACCGCCACCGCCACCAACGGTCGTACCACCGGCCGTGTTACCGCCACCGCCACCGACCGTCGTACCACCGGCGGTGTTACCGGTACCGCTGACCGAGGTGCCGCCGGCGGTGTTCCCCTGGGCGACCGCAGGCGGCACGACACCGATGGCAATACTCGCTGGAATCGCAGCCAGCATCACACAGGCTCGCTTCTTCAGAGTCATGACGCTCCTCACATCGCTATCGCGTCCCCGCGGATCCCTCCGTGCGTTGCTCCGCAAGGCGTGGCAGGGCCGTGACGACCCCCGGCTGTCATCCCCGGGCGGAGGCCGGGATGTAAGGGATGGCGGAGTCGATCCACCGGGAACGGCAGACCAAGGAACCCTGGGCCACCCCGGGGTCGCGGTTAAACCCCTGGATTTCCCGGGGCCGGGATGCGGTTCGTCCGGAAAGATTCGCGGGCAACCCTGGGTGGAGCTCGGCGCCGATCTGCCCGATTCGGCTCATCATCGGACATGACGGATCCCGAAAGCCCCGCCTATGACGAACGACCGGCCGGCCTGCGAACCGTCAGCCCTCGCGTGCCGTGAGGTCGGGCGGCAGGGCCGCGGCGAGTTCGTGGCGCGAGCGCAGGCCGAGCTTGGCGTAGACATTCCCCAGGTGATATTCGATCGTCTTGACGCTGAGCACCAGCTCGCGCGCGACGACCGCGTTGGAGCGGCCGGTCGCCGCGAGCCTCGCCACCCGGATTTCCTGCGGGGTGAGGGCGTCGAGCGCGCCGCGCTGGCGACGCGGCGACAATCGGCCGCACCCCGCCAGTTTGTGATTACATAGCGTGACATACGGCTCGGCGCCGAGCGATCCGAACCGGTCACGGGCCGTCTCCAGCAGGTCCGCCGCGGCGGGCATCTGCCCGTCTCGCAGCAGCAGCGCCCCGTGGTGGAACTCCAGCAGCGCCCGCTCGAACGGCAACGGCAGCCCGGCCGCCAGTTCCAGGGCGTCCCGGTAGGTCCGGTCGGCCTGCTCCTCGCGGCCGTCGGCGATCTCCACCGCCGCCTGGGCTCGGAGGCAGGACAGCAGCTCCGAACGTCGGCCGCGGCGCTCGACGGCCGCTTCGAAGGGCCGGAGGATGGCCGTTGCCTCCCGCGGACGGCCGGTCTGGGCGAGCGCCTCGGCGAGCAGAGGGCGCCAGAGCATCCATCGCGGTTCCGACGGTTCCTGACGATCAAAGGTGCGATGACTCTCCACCGCGGCGACACACGCCTCGGGATCACTGCGGGCACGCGCGGCCCACAGTCTCGCCCTCATCACCGCCGCTTCGGTGTAGGGAACGGCGGAGCTGGGAAGCCGGGCCGCGCGCTCCAGATGCTCGTGCGCCTTCGGGCTGCCGCGCGCCGCCAGTGGGCAGGCCGCGGCCGCGTGGCACGCCGCGAGCAGCCAACCCTGTCCGGCGGACGTGGCGACGGCCACCGCGGTCTCGGCATGCGCGATCGCCGCGTCCCAGCTGCCGAGCAGGAACTCGGTTTCGGCAAGCTGGATGAGCGCGAACAGTCCGGCGGGAACCTTCCACTCCTGGCCGCTGCTGACCGCCATCGCCTGCAGGAACGCCTCCCGTGCCGCGGGCAGGTCGTCCGCCGCCAGGCGCACGACGCCGCGCCCGACCAGACCGTCGGGTGGCAGGTGCCACGCCTCGCCGACCGGCGGGCCGGCGGGATCCCGCTCCGGCACCGGCACGTCGGCGGCGAGGCGAGCGGCCTCGTCGCGGGCGCCGGCGTCGGACAGCGAGAGGATGAGCATGTCGAGCAGATGGGTGGGGTCGCCCAGTGGAGCGGGGCCGAGTTCCAGCGCCCGCCGTCCCCACTGCGCGGCGACGGCGACGTCGCCGTTCGAGAAGTGGCAGCACGCCAGCTGCTCCCCGATGGCGCGCGCCAGCGCGGGCCGCAGGCCCGGGTCCACCGCGAGCCAGGCCCGGCCGAGGTGCGCGGTCGCCTCCGGCAGCGAACCGCGCAGCATCGCCAGCCGGCCCCGGAGGTAGCCGCCGCGCGAGTCGTCGAGCAGGCCCGCGAGATCGGCCAGCAGGCTGCCCGCGTAGGCGAGCTCGCCGCCCCACAGCAGGTAGTCCAGGGCGTCGGTGAACCGCTGTTCCCGGGCCGCCCGGTGGGGGCTGAGCCGGACCGCGGCGAGGAGATGATCCGCCGCCGGGCGCCAGCGGCCACCCGTCGCGAGCTTGCGGGCGGCGCCCTCGACCTCCATGGCCAGTGCCTCGTCGGGCACCACCGCCGCGACCACCCGGTGCCAGAGCCGGGCCCGCGGATCGTCTATCAGGCAGGCCGCGCGCAGGTGCAGCTCCGAGCGCTGAGCCAGCCCGATGCCGTGGTAGACGGCGGAGCGCACGAGTGGCTCGGTGAAGGCGACCATCCGGTCGACGGCGGTCGTCTTCTCGGTGAGCAGCGCGACCGCGACGGCTCCCTCCAGGGCGAGCGCCGGATCGTCCACCATGGCGATCCCGGCGGCGTCGGCGAGCCGGCAGGTCGGGCCGATCACGGCGGCGGCGTCGATCAGGCGCCGGACCTCGTCGGGGCAGGCGGCCAGCCGGGCCAGCACGTCCTGGGCCAGCGCGCTCGACGCGGGCAGCGGATCGGCGCCGTTGTCGAGCGCCTGCGGGGGCAGCTCCTCCAGCAGGGCCCGTGCGTGCAGGATGTTGCCGCCGGTCAGGGCGTGCAGGCGGGCGGCCGCCCACGGCGAGAGGCCGTCGACGGGCAGCTTGTCGGCGAGGGTGCGCAGTTCGTCCGGGTCGAGCCCGGTGAGCCGCAGCGTGCTCGCGAGCTCGGTGACCAGGTGACGCAGCCCGTCGGCCAGCTCCGGTGGCGCCCCGGCCATCGCGAGGACGCACAGCACCCGCTCGCCGCGCAGCCGGCGCAGCGCGACGGCGAGGGCCTGCTGGGAGCACTCGTCGGCCCAGTGGACGTCGTCGATGAGCAGGACGACCGGCCGGCCGCCGGCGAGCAGCCGCCGGACAAGCCGCAGCACGGTCAGGCCGACCTCGGCGACCTGGCTCTGACTCGCCCCGTCGCCCGGGGCGGCCGTTCCTCCGGCGGCGGCCGGAACGCCCGGCACGGCGCAGGTCGCCGACCCCGGCTCCGCTCCCGGCCTCGGCCGGCGAGGTGGCCGGGACGACTCGTCACCGACCGTGGTCAGGAACTGGGAGACGACGCCGAACGCGACCGTCGCCTCGGCCCGGTCGGCGCTGGCCATCAGGACATGCTCGGAGTCGAGTCCGGCCAGGAAGGCGCGCAGCAGCGTCGTCTTGCCCATCCCCGGTTCCCCGTGGACGACGACGAGCCCCAGCCGCCCGGTGCTCGCCTGTGCCAGCTGCTCCGCGAGGGTCTGAAGCTGCGGGGCCCTGCCTACCAGCTCCATCGGATCCTCCCGAGAAGGCGCCGCAGGTAGAGGTACCCAGTCAGACCGGCCGGGAGACGTCCGGTGCGGAGGTGATGCGGACGGACCACCCCCGCCAGGCAACGCCGGCCGAGACGCGCCGATGCGTGGTGTAACGGGGACCGCCCGGGGGTAGCTGGCGATGGGGGGTACGAACGGTGTGGAGGCGTCTCAACGGGTCCCACGGGACCAGTCCGGCGCCCGCGGTCCGGCCGACACGGCCGCGGGCGCCGTCGGCGCGTCGGTGACGCTCCCGATGTTCGCGTCCGGTGGCGAGGTCGGGCGGCTGGCGGCGACCCTCGACTGGTCGGTCACCGACCTCGGGCCCGTGTGCGACTGGCCCCTGACACTACGAACCATGGTGACGTTCTGCCTGGAATGCCGCTTCCCGATGCACATCCTGTGGGGCCCGGGCCTCATCCAGCTGTACAACGACGCGTTGATCGCCCAGATCGGCGAGAAGCACCCGGCCGCCCTCGGCCGGCCGTTCTTCGAGGCCTTCTCGGAACTGCGCGGGGACCTGGCGCCCATGATCGCCGGGGTGGTGGCCGGCCATGGCTCCGTACTGCGCCAGGACCACCTGACGGCGTTGGATCGGTACGGCTATCTGGAAGAGTGCTACTTCACGTACTCCTGCAGCCCCATCCGGGACCCTTCCGGCAACGCGGTCCTCGGTGTTCTCTTCACCTCGCAGGACACCACCCGTCGCGTCCTCACCGCGCGCCGGCTGGCCTGTCTGCGCGAACTCGCCGGCACCCTGAGCGGCCAGTCGTCCCCTCGCGAGGTCTTCGTGCACGCCGCGGCCAGTCTGGCCCGCAATGCGGCGGACGTCCCCTACTGCCTGGTCCTCGTTCCCGGACCCGGCGACGAGGACCCGCTGGTGCCCGTCGCCACGGGCGGCCTGGACGCGGCCGCCCGGCCCGGCGTGACCACGCGCGCCCTCCCGCAGGGACCTGTCCCCGAGCTGACGGACACGCTGGCCATGGGCCAGACCCGGCAGGTCGGCAGCGTCCTGGAGCGGTTCGGCCTGCGGCGCCAGGACGAGACCCCACCGTCGACGGCGGCGCTCGTCACGCCGCTGGCAGAGAGCGAGACCAGCGCGCTACTCGTCACCGGTATGAGTGCCGAGCTTCCCGTCGACCGCGACTACCGCACTTTTGTCGCACTGGCCGCCAGCCAGATCGCCGCGGCCGCAGCCACGGCCCGGTCCGTCGAGCGAGAACGGGTGACGGCGAAGGAGGCCCGCCGTCGAGCCCTGCTCGACGGGTTGACCGGCCTGCCCAACCGCACCGCGATGTTCGAGCGACTGGATCGGGCGGTCGAGACGGCGCGGCTGACGGGCAGGCACGTCGGATGCCTGTTCGTCGATCTCGACGGGTTCAAGGAGGTGAACGACACTCTGGGCCATCAGGCTGGCGACGAGCTGCTGTGCGAGGTGGCGGCTCGGTTGCGCCAGGTCGTCCGCCCCCGCGACACGGTCGCCCGGATCTCCGGCGACGAGTTCGTCGTGCTGTGCGAGGACGTCACGTCCGACGAGTCCGTCGAGGCCATCGCCGCCCGGCTGGTCGACGGCCTCACGATTCGCCGGCGCGCCGGCCCGCGCGAGATCATGGTGACCGCGAGTGTGGGGCTCGCGACGACCGGCCCGCGCGTCGTCACCTCCGACGACCTCGTGGGCGCCGCCGACCACGCGATGTACGCCGCCAAACGGCGCGGCAGAGACTGCTGGCAGCGCTACGGAACGACATCGGACCTGCCCTACCACCACGTGTTCGGGCCGTCCGGTCACCGGGCCGACTGAGCGCCCAGCCGCGGCCGGTGTGGCGGTGGCGGGTGGAGGCCTGGGCTGGAGCCCGCGCTCGGGCGGGCCCGGGCAGCCGCCGGTCAGCTGTGCGGCACGGTGCCGCAGGAGGACATGGTGGCGCCGCGGTAGCCGGTCAGGAAGGCGGTCCTGCGCTGCTGGGCGGAGCCGTGCGTCCAGGTCTCGGGGTTGACGTCGCCGGCGCGGGCCTGGATGCGATCGTCGCCGACGGCCTGGGCGGCGCCGAGGGCCTCGTCGAGGTCGGCCTCTCCGATGGTGACGTTGCCGCCCGTGTTCGCCAGCGTGCTCCACACCCCGGCGTAGCAGTCGGCCTGCAGTTCGAGCTGGACGCTGAGCGCGTTCTCCTGGGACGGGTTCGCCTGCTGCGCCTGGCGGACGCGGGACTCGGTGCCGGTCAGCGTCTGCAGGTGGTGCCCGACCTCGTGCGCGACGATGTAGGCCTGCGCGTACCGGCCCTGCGCGCCGAACCGCTGCTGCAGCTGGTCCAGGAAGCCGAGGTCGATGTACACCCGCCGGTCCGGCGGGCAGTAGAACGGCCCGACCTGCGAGGACGCGGTCCCGCAACCGGTGCGTACCGCCTGGGAGAAGTAGACGAGCCTGGGCTTCGCGTAGGTCTGGCCGGAACGGGCGAACTGCGCGCCCCACACCTCGTTGACCTCGTTGAACGCCTTGAGCACGAAGCAGTCGTCGTCCCGGTCGATCGCTCCCGCGGTGTTGCACCGTCTGGCGACGTCACCGGCCGTCTGGCCGGCGGGGCCCGACAGCGGCGCGCCGCCCGACCCTGTCCCCCCGCCGCCGAGCACGGTGACGAGCAGGTAGATGACGACGCCGATCACCCCGGCGCCGCCCCCGCCGACCGCGATCCCCCGGCCGAGCCCCCCGCCGCCGCCGCGCTGGTCGTCCAGCTCGGACGCATCCACCTGCTCGTCGTCGAACCGCATGTCCCGCCTTCCGCCGCACCCGGACCCGTTCGTCCTGTCCGTCCCCGTTCACCGGGTCCCGATGGGCAGTATGTCCACAACGATCAGCGCGCGAACGCCGACCCGTGCGGATGCGCCGCCGGCGGATGGACCTCAGCCGAGATGGGCGAAGACGACGACGTTGTCGACGTAATGGCCGGACCTGTGGTCGAAGGTGCCACCGCAGGTGATCAGACGGAGCTGCGCGCCGCTGCCGGAGTGGTAGACCTCCTGGTCCGGGAAGTCGGCCTTCGCGTACTCGGCCAGCCGGTCGACGACGAAGGTCGCGGTCGTGCCGTCCCGTCGGTCGACGAACACCGTGGCGCCGGCCCGCAGGCCGCGCAGCCGGTAGAAGACCGCCGGGCCGGTCCTGGAGTCGACATGCCCGGCGATCACGGCCACGCCGTCGTCGCCCGGCTCTGGGCCCGCCTGGTTCCAGCCGACCTCGTCGAACCCGGCCGGGGGGATCAGTGTCCCCGCCGCGTCCAGCTGCAGCGCCACGACCGGCGCCATGACGGCGAGGTCCGGCACTCGCAGCCGCACCGGATCCGCCACCGTGCCCGCCTCGGCGCCTGGTGTCGTGCCCGGCGCCGCGGCACCTGACGTCACGGCGCCCACCTCCGCCGGCGGCGTCCCGCGCGGGTTCCCGCCGGTCGTGGCCGGCTGTCCCGAGCCGCAGCCGGTGACCGTCACCGCAGCCAGCACGAGGACGGCCGCCAGCACCGCCCCGACAGCCGACCGGCGCCGGCCGGACCACCGCCGCGGGTCGTGACCCGGCCGGGGCGTCCGGCCGCCGGCGTCGCCGCCGGCGGCCGTCGGATCGCTCGTCACCCGAGCGCACCCGCGCGACGTCGCCGCCACAGGCCGAAGCCGGCGAGTACGCCGAGTCCCGCGCCGCCGGCCGCGAGCGGGACAGCCGCCTCGGTGCCGGAATGCGTGTCCGGCTGGGTGCCGCCGGCGCCGGTGTCGACACCACCCTGGGGCTGGACCGGAAGGGCACGTCCCTGGCCCGGCTTCCCGTCGGCCCGCGGC
This sequence comes from Frankia sp. RB5, assembly GCF_059816245.1. Classification (NCBI taxonomy): domain Bacteria; kingdom Bacillati; phylum Actinomycetota; class Actinomycetes; order Frankiales; family Frankiaceae; genus Frankia; species Frankia sp. RB5. The sequence goes on along the minus strand of NZ_JCBATA010000032.1, from coordinate 11,431 downwards.
GGCCGCGGGCGGGGGGTGGCCGTGGCCAGGCCCGGCGCCGGTGCGGGCGCCGCCCCGGTCGCGGGCAGGCCCGACGCGGGCGCGGGCGTCGCGGCACTGGCGGCCGTCGCGGGCAGCGCCACCCCGACGGCGATGACGCCGGCCAGCGTCACCCCGAGCGCGGACCTGCGCAGCCTCTGGCCGGCTCGGGCCGGGCGGCTGGGAGTGCTCATCACCGGGTTACCTCGATTCTGTCGGCGGCATCCAGAGCCACGTACGGGCCGACCGGATGCCGATGGTCACCGGCCGGTTCGCCTGCCCGGCCCGCATCGAGCCTGTCCACGCCGGATGGGCGCTGAATGAGATGACGATGAGAGCCCTCTCATCCGCCCGGCGCTGTCCGCGCGTCGACGTGACGGCCGGGGGGTGCCGCCGGGCTGGCCTAAGATGACCCGCATGGCGGATCAGCCGGATACGTCGGGCTCTGCCACGGGCGCCGCGGCGGCGCCGGAGGTGGCGGCTCGGACCGGAATCTGGGGGATCGGCCTCGCCGCGCTGGGCCTGGCCGCGGTCGTCGCCGGCATGGCCGCCGGAGTGGGGTCCGTCTCGGGCACACCACGCCCGCCGGACCTGGGCGGGCCGATCCTGGCGCCCAGCGCCGTGTCCACGCCGGCGTCGGCGTCCACCGCCACCTCCGCGCCGCTGACCGGGACGCTGTCGCCGGTGCCCGGCAGGAGGCGCCCGGGCCAGCTCCCGCCGCAGGTGCTCGCGCGGGCCGACGGTACGAGGGCCTCCGCGGCGCGGGCGGCGACGCCGGTGCCCGTCCGCGCGCTGCCGGTCCCGCCCACGGTCCAGCCGACCGCGATGGCGGCGGCGCCCGGCGGCGCTCCGGCTCCCGCCCCCGCCCCCGCCACGCCCACCGCCGCAGCGACGCCGGCCGCGGGAGCCGTGCCGTAGCCCGCCGCCAGGGACGGCCGTCGGATGAGAGGCTTCTCATGGTGTTCTCATCCGTGGCTTCGGCTTCCTCGCGACGCTGGAACGCGTGCTGCCCGGGCGGCCGCGGGCCCGCGGGCTGGGAAGCGGCGTGATGCGGATCCGCGTGGTGGCGGGCTCGGCGCGGCTGCGCATCCTCGGCTGGCAGCTGCTGCTCGTGGCGCTGGCGCTGGGCGGCTCCGTGCTGGCGGCCCGCCAGGTGCTGATGGCGCGTGTCGACGAACGGGTGGACCAGGGCCTGGCCAAGGAGGTCAGCGAGCTGCGCCGGTTCGTCGACAAGAGCGTCGACCCGGCCACCAGGCGTTCGCAGTTCCCCGACGTGCGCGCCCTGCTGAAGGCGCATCTCGAACGGGCCATCCCGGACCGCAACCAGACGATGCTCGCGCTCGTCGACGGCGTGCCGGCGTACCGCAGCGCCGAGACGCCGCCCTACCGGCTGGACACGGACCGGGCCGCGACCGCGGCGTTCGTGTCGTCGGTGGCGGGCGGCCAGCCGCACTACGGTCGGGTAGGCACCTCGGCCGGCGACGTGCGCTACGTCGCGGTCCCCGTCAGCGTGCGGGGCCACTCGGAGCGGGGCGTCTTCGTGTCGGCCGTGTTCGTCGACCGCGAGCGCGCCGAGGTGGACGAGGTGGCCAGGGTGCTCGGCATCGTCGGGTTCGGCGCGCTGGCCGTCGCCGGCGCGGCCGGCTGGATGGTCGCCGGGCGGGTGCTCGCCCCGGTGCGGATGGTCCGCCGGACCGCCCAGACGATCACGGAGACGGATCTGTCCCGGCGCATCCCGATCGGCCGCGGGTGGGGTGGCCGGGACGAGATCACGGAGCTCACGCGGACGTTCAACGGCATGCTGCATCGCCTCGAGCAGGCCTTCGAGACCCAGCGCGCCTTCGTCGACGACGCCGGCCACGAGCTGCGCACCCCGATCACCATCATCCGCGGGCATCTGGAACTGCTCGGCGACGATCCGGACGACCGGGCCGAGACCGTCGCCCTCGTCCTGGACGAGCTCGACCGGATGAGCCGGATGGTCGACGACCTGCTGGTGCTCGCGAAGGCGGAGCAGCCCGACTTCCTGCGCCGCGAGCCGGTGGACCTCGCCGGCTTCACCACGGACCTGTTCGTGAAGACGCGGGCGCTGGCCCCGCGCGGATGGCGGCTGGCGGCGGTCGGGGACGGCCGGGTGCTCGCCGACCGGCAGCGGCTCACCCAGGCGTTGCTGCAGCTCGCGCAGAACGCGGCCGAGCACACCCGGACCGGTGACACGATCGCGATCGGCTCGGCCGCCGACGACCGCGCCGCGCGCTTCTGGGTGGCCGACTCCGGCCCCGGGGTGTCGCCGGCGGACCGGGCTCGCATCTTCGAGCGTTTCGCCCGTGGCGCCTCCGCCAGGCCGCCGTCGCCAGCGGGCGGGGGCGCGGGGCTCGGTCTCGCGATCGTGCGGGCGATCGCGACCGCGCACGGCGGCACCGTCCGGGTCAGCGGCGAGCCCGGCGCGGGCGCGACCTTCACCCTCGAACTGAGCCTGGTCGAGCAGAGCACTCCCGTCCACGAGCCTGGACGCGTCGAGCTCGTCGGCCCCGGGACCGCCGGCCGGGGGCACCATGACGCGGCGGGCGGGCGTCCGCGCGGCGGAGCAGAGGGGACGCCGGGTTGACGAACCGGGTGCTGATCGCCGAGGACGAGCACCGGATCGCCTCGTTCGTGGCGAAGGGGCTGCGCGCCCACGGCTTCGTGCCGACCTGCGTGGACGACGGCCAGTCGGCGCTGCGGGTCGCCCTCTCCGGGGACGTCGACCTGCTCCTTCTCGACATCGGACTGCCGGACCTCGACGGCTTCACCGTGCTGCGCCAGCTGCGTGCCGCCGGCTCGCGGCTCCCCGTGGTGATGCTCACCGCCCGCGACGGCGTGCGTGACACGGTCGCCGCCCTGGAGGGCGGGGCCGACGACTACATGAGCAAGCCGTTCCGGTTCGAGGAGCTGCTGGCCCGGATCCGACTGCGGCTGCGCCCGGAACGGTCCGACGGCGACCCGACCGTGCTGCGCCGGGGCGATCTCGCCCTCGACCTGCGCACCCGCCAGGCTCGCGTCGGCGACCGGATCATCGACCTCACCGCGCGGGAGTTCGTCCTGACCGAGACGTTCCTGCGTCATCCCGGCCAGGTGCTCGCCCGCGAGCAGCTGCTGTCCGCCGTCTGGGGCTACGACTTCGACCCCGGCAGCAACATCGTCGACGTCTACGTCGGCTACCTGCGCCGCAAACTGGGCGCCGGCCGGATCGTCACCGTACGTGGCATGGGCTACCGCCTCGAGCCCGCCCAGCCACCCGATGTCAGCCCGCCCCCGGGCACCGTCTGATCATCCGGTTCCACGGCGGCCAGCGATCAGCCGGCCAGCTGGGCCCTCAGGCGGGTCTGGTCATAGTAGAGGCGGTTCTCGGTGATCCGGCCGCGCTCGACCCGGTAGACCTCGACGACCCGCAGGGTGATGCGCCGCCCGGTCGGGGGATGCTCGGTGCCGTCGGGGTCGCGCAGCGGGCCGGTGTGCGTCGCGGCCAGGGTGTACTCCTCGACGACGAGCTCGCCCTGCTCGGCGAGGACGTGGGTGTCGACGTCGATGTCGCCGAACGCGGCCAGGAACGCCGCGCTGTAGCCGGCGCCGGCGTCACGCCCCTCGACCCGCACTCCGCCGGGCGCCTCGACGACGAGGTTCTCGTCCAGCAACGCGAGGACGGCGTCCTGGTCGCCCGCGTCGAAGGCGTCGAGCGCCTGCTTGACCGTGTCCAGCGCCTCGCCCACCCGGGCCTCCCGCCCTCGCCCTCGCATCGCATCGCCTGCTGGCGCCTGACCGAGCGCCCGCGCCCAGATCCTCCCATCGCACGATCCGGCGCCGCCGCCGAATCCGCGTACTCGCGAGGCGGGTCAGATCACGTCATGTCTCGACGTGTGATCATGTGGGCACGCCGGGGTGGGCACGTCGAGTGACACGTTCTCGCGACGGTGGCCGTGAAGATCACACCTGCACACGCGGGCTAGACGCCTGTGGTCGACCCCGGACGGACGATCATCAGCACGGTGACGGCGACCCAGAGCAGGTTGAAGATGCCAACCGTCATCGCGAGCCGCCGGCTGCGCGCGATCGCCGCCGCCGGCCCGGCCGTGGTCGCGGCCGGGAGTGGGGCGGCCTCCGCGGCCGGCAGGGCGGGACCCGCCTGCGCGGGAGCCGACGGCGTGGCGTCTGGTGCGGCGGCCCGCTCGGGAACGGCCGCGCTCCGCTCGGGCAGGACGGCGCCGCCGGTCTGCTCGGGGACGACGGTCTGCTTGGGCACGGCGGTCTGCGCGGGGACGGCAGCGGGGTCGGGGTTCGGGGTGGCGGCGGTGATGACGTCCATCAGGTCGCGTTCGATGGGCAGGACGGCGAAGGCGAGGACGAGGGCTGCCAGCGCCGTCAGGGCGATCGCCGCGATGAGCCAGCCCTGGCCGAGCACGTCGAGGCTCTGCGCGGTGAAGAAGCCGAACAGCACGACGAGCAGCCCGAGCGCCGAGTAGACGCCGCAGATCCGGTACAGCGTGCGGACGACGCCGGCGGCATGCGCGTCACCCGGCCGGGTGAGCGCGGCCCGGGCGGCGGGCGGGAACATGCTCGCCGCCACGGTGACGGGACCGATGGCCACGATGGCCGCGAGGACGTGCACGCTGAGCAGGAACTTGGTCATCAGCGCGCCTCGCGCGGCCGGAGGGACGAGGAACGGTTCACACGGACACCTCACCGCGGGCGGAAGGGACACGGACGGTACGTCTGGAGACGCTACGAAACGGCGCCCGCCCCGATGCCCGGGCCCCGGCCAGAAAGCGCCGGCTTCCCGCCATCGGCCCGCACCTTCGAGCGCGCCCCCATCGCCGGCGCCCAGCCCCAAGGCCGACGCCCAGCCCCAGGCCGTCGCCCGAACGTCGAAACTGGGACGGAGCGCGGCCGGGCACGGGATTACGTTGGCCGCCATGCACGTGGTTGCCGTCCTGGCACTGGACGACGTCGTCCCCTCCGACCTGATGACGCCGCTCGACGTCTTCGGCCGCACCCATCTGCCCGGGGGCGGTCCGGCCTACGAGGTGCGGATCTGCACGCCTGCGGCGGAGGTGACCACCGGCGCGTTCACGCTGCGCGCTCCGTGGCGGTTCGACACGCTCGCGGCGGCGGACACCGTCATCATCCCGGGACGCGAGGATGAGGCGGGTGACCCGCCCGTCGCGGCCCTCGATGCCGTCCGCGAGGCCGCGGCGGCGGGTGCGCGGATCGCGTCGATCTGCTCCGGGGCGTTCCTGCTCGCCGCCACCGGCCTGCTCGACGGCCGGCGGGCGACAACCCACTGGGCGGCCGCGGCGGAGCTCGCGCGGCGCCACCCCGCCGTCACGGTCGACCCGAACGTGCTGTACGTGGACAACGGGCAGGTGCTGACGTCGGCCGGCGCGTCCGCGGGGCTCGACCTGTGCCTGCACATGGTGCGCCGAGACCAGGGCGTCGCGGTGGCGGCGCGCACCGCGCGGCTGTGCGTCGCGCCGCTCGAGCGTGACGGCGGGCAGGCGCAGTTCATTGACCGCGATCCGCCGCCGCCCGACGGCCTGGCTCTGGAGCCGCTGTTGCGCTGGCTGGCCGCGAACTCCCACCGTGAGCTCACGCTCGCCGACATCGCGGCGCACGCGAGGGTCAGTCCGCGCACCCTCAACCGCCGGTTCCGCGAGCAGATCGGGGTTACGCCCGTCGCCTGGCTGCGGCGCAGCCGGCTGCGGCATGCGCAGCAGCTGCTGGAGACGACCGGGCATCCCGTCGAGATGATCGCCGCGCAGGTCGGGTTCGGCTCACCGGCCGCGTTCCGGGAACGGTTCCGCGAGCTCGTCGGTACCAGCCCCCGCGCCTACCGGCGGGCCTTCGGGACGGGCGCCGGCACCGACGGGCCACCCGAGCCGGGACACGTCGCCGTGCCGGGTCACCCGGACGGACCGCCACGGCGAGTCGTCCACTCTTCTGGGGGATGATGCCTTCGGCGGGTGACCCACCTTGTGCCGTGCGTCTTCGGAGGGAAGTTCGGGATGCCATCGCAGGCCGCTGTTCGACTCGATGTCCGGCTGCTGCTGCGCATCGACAACCGGGTGCTGCTCGCCCGGCCGCCCGACGACGTCTGGCACGTGCTGCCCGGCGGCCCCGTCGAGGGCGGTGAGACGACGGACGACGCGCTGGAGCGGCAGGTCGGCCGGCTGGCCGGGCCCCGGGTGGTGTCCCGGCAGTTCGTCGGCGCGGTGGAGCATGACGGCAGCCTGACCGGCCGCTCCCCCGAGTCCGCGGACAATCACGTGCTCAGCGTGCTGTTCGCCGGCGTCTGGCCGGCCGACATCCCGACGCCGTCGCGCTGGGGCGACCACAGCCTGGTCCCGGTGGACGTGGACGTCCTGCTCGCCACCCGGCTGCGCCCGCTGTCGATGGCCGAGGCGGTGCGCCGCTGGCTGGCCGAGGGCTGGCCGCTGTGGCGCGGGCTGGATCCGCTCGGCGGCACCCGGCGGCTGCCGTCGCTGGCGTCGTTGCGCTCGCAGCTGTTCGCCCGCCGGGAGGAGCTGCGGACGCTGGCGTTCCGCGACGCGGCGGTGGCGATGTGCGCGCTGGTCACCGTCGCCGACGGCCACATCGACCCGACGGAGCGCGAGGGCCTGCGCGCCTTCGCCGCGACCGACCCGGTCCTGTCCCAGTTCCCCGAACAGGACACGGTCCGCCTGTTCGAGGAGCATCTGGACCGGCTGTCCACCGACCTGCCGGCGGGCCGGCGGGTGGCGCTGGCGGAGATCGCGAAGGTGCGGGGCCGGGTGGCGCAGGCGGCCGCCGTCGTGCGCTTCGGCGAGGTCATCGGTCTCGTCGACGGCGAGTTCGTGGCCAGCGAGCGGGCCGTCGTGCGGGAGGCCGCTCTCACCCTGGGCCTGGATCCGGCCGAGTTCTCCCTCTGACGCCCGCCTGGTCGGACGCCCACCCTGGTCCGCGGCCCTGTCCGGGTCCTGGTCCCGGCGGGACGTCCCGGGAGGCGCGCTGCCGGGCATCGGGGCAGGGAGCCGGGCATCGGATCAGGGGGAGGCGTCCCGGTCGGTGTCGAGGACCTGGACGATGGTGACCGCCCGCCAGTTCACCTCCAGGATGCTGCCGTCGGCGAGGGCGATCCGGTCGAGGCCGACGTTGCCGGCGTGGCCGCTCATCACGTCGGCCGCGCGGCGGCGCAGCGTGGACGCGTCCGTGCCGGCCGGTAGGTCGTAGGCCTGGCCATCGAGCACCAGCCGCACCATCGGCACCGCCCTCCCGTCCCGTCCGCCCAGCGACCCGACCATCCCCCGACGTCTACCGACGGTAGTATGATCAGCACACTGAGCGCATGGAAGGGTGGGGTCGGACGGCGCGTCAGTCCTCCTGCCTGATCCCGAACCAGGTCATCACCTTGCCGCCGAACTTCATGTCGCCATCAACCTTGATCTTGCGGGTGAGGAAAAGCTTGGCGCCGCTGACCTGCCCGGTCAGCACCCGGACGAAGCGCACCCGGTCGGTCGTGATGGTCAGCGCCCGACCGGCGGGGGCCGCGTCGCCGGGGGCGGGCTCGGTCACCAGGGTGCAGGTGCCGTCCAGGATGCGCAGCTCGTAGGTGCGGGTCGAGCCGCCGGGACCGCCGGTGAGGGCGAACCGGACCGAGGCGGTCTCGTCGCCGGCCTGCTCGGGCCGGAAGGTGTCGCGCATCTGGCGAAAGATCTCGTCGAGAACGCGCTCCCCGGCCGGACCGCCGAGAAGATCCGAGATCTCGCGTTCCGACATGGTGGACAGACCACTGACAAGCCTGGCCGGATCGGCGGTGGGGTCAACCGCGAGGTCGGACATTTTCCACTCCATTCGTTCGGCGGGCAATTCGTTTGACGAGCCATTCACGGACAAGCATCGGATCGGCTTCGGGTGGGCACCCTGGGCGTACCAGCACGCTAGCGAACACAGATGTGGTCTCCGTCGCCTGGTGGCCCGTTCGGGCGACCAGGCACCCCCGGAGATGCCCCCGCGCTATCGTCGGCAGGGTGAGCCAGGCCACGCCGACCCATGTCGAGGTCGACGGCCGGGCCATGCCGCCCGACGGGCCGCATCCGCTCGCGCTGGCCACGCACGGCCACTTCACGGTCATGCAGGTGCGCGGCGGCGGCGTGCGCGGGCTCGGCCTGCACCTCGCCCGCCTCGACGCCGCGAACCGTGAGCTGTACGGTTCGCCGCTGACCAGCGACCTGTTGCGCGCCCGGATCCGTCACGCTCTGGCCGGTGCCGGTGCCGGTGCCGGTGCCGGCGACGCGTCGGCCGGCACCTCGGGCGGCGACGCCACGGTGCGGGTCGTCGCCACACGGACGGCCGGTGACGGACCCAGCCGGATCATCGTCGCGGTCACCGCCCCGGCCGAGGCGTCCGCGGTACCCCAGCGACTGCTGTCCGTCCCCTACACCCGGCCGTTCGCGCATATCAAGCACCTGGGAACCTTCGGTCAGCTGCAGTACAACCGCGTCGCCCGCGCCCGCGGTTTCGACGAGGCCCTGCTGACCTGTCCCGACGGGACCATGACCGAGGGCGCCACGACCAATGTGGGCTTCCTGTCCGCGGACACGGTCGTGTGGCCGGCGGCACCGGCCCTGCACGGGGTGACGATGGCATTGGTGGAGCCGCTGACGAACGGCGTGCGCGAGCCGTTGCGGCTGGCCGACCTCGACCGCTTCGACGCGGCGATCGTGACGAACTCGCGGGGCATCGCCCCCGTCGCCGCCATCGACGACCATCGTTTCCCCGGGTCGACGCCGCTGGTCGAGGAGCTGATCCGCCGCTACCGGGCCATCCCGCTCGACGCTGTCTGACGGCCGCCGCGCGCCTCGCCGGCTCACGCCCCCCGGGGGTCTCGACGCCCTCTACTTAGAAGTCTAATTGGTTAGCCAATTATGCCGACCCGGCATTATCGCACGACGGGCGACCATTTATTCGAGATATCGCGGATGCAACAACTGGTCCGCCATTGAACGGTCGGAAACCGTTTCCTCCGGGCGGAATGCTCGGTACCGTCGGAAGCCCCGAGTTTCCCCCTTGGTCCGAACAGTCCGGACAGCCCCGGTTCCCGCGCCGCCCCCGTGAAGGAACACCCCTCCGATGCCGCTTTCGTCAGCCCGGCTTCTGATCGCTCTCCTGATGCCTGAGCAGCACCGCGTCGAACCCGCCTGGGTACCCGTGCGGTACCCGTTCCCGCCGCCGGCAGAGCGGCATCTCGTCCGCGCGGCCGCCGCGGTCGCCGCCGGCCGCTCCAAGGGAGCGCTGCGCGAGCTCCGCCAGAGTGAGCACGACCGCGCCGACCCTGACCAGGTCGCCGTGCACGAGTCGCTCTACCTCGCCGCGCTCGCCCTCGACCTGAACTGGGCCCCGGACGACGCCGGCCTCGTGCGTCCCGTCGCCCGACCCGGGCCGGCCGCCGCGGCCGCGCGGGACTACGGCCTGCTGGCGGCCTGGGCGACCCAGGCCATCCACCGGCAGCGCGGCGACCTGCTCGACCCGGCGACAGCGGTCATCTGCGTGCTCGGCGCGGAAGTGATCCCCGCGATCCGGATCGCCCGCGCCCAGCTGCTCGCCGACCCGCCGCCCATCGATCCGACGCCGGTCGAGCCGCCCCCGCTGGCCCCACCCGCCCGTGCGGCCATCACCATCGGCCCCCGCGCGCTGACCGCCGGCAGCACGGTGCCCGCAGCCGTCTCCCCCGCCGCCCTCTCCCCCGCCGCTGGCCCGGCAAGCCCGCCGACGGTGCTGGACACGTCGCCCGACGGCCTCACCACCCGGCCCATCGTCCTCGCCGAGGCCCCGACCACGCCGATGATCACCGTGTTCGCCGCTCCCCGACCGCCCGACGGCGACGTGCCTCCCGCAGCCACCGACGCGCCCTCCGCCGACAGCCAGGCACCGCCCAGCGACAGCGACGCCCCACCGCCGCCCTCCACCGCACCACCCGCCGCCCCGCGGTCGGCGCCGGACGCCGGATTCCCCTCGCCGGAGTCCTACCTGCCGATGTACCTCGGGTGGAGTGGTAGCAGCGGCCTCGCCCGCCAGCCCGCCGCCGACCGGGAGGCGCACCGGACGGCTCCGCGCGGGCGCGGCCTGCTGCCGGCGATGCTCGGCCGGGGCGGGCGGCGGGTATCCGGACCCGACGAGACCCCCACTCCCGGCAAGGGGTTGAGCGCATCCGCCGACACCCTCGCCCTCCCACGGGGGGTCACGCCGCCGCTCCCGCCGCTGCCCGCCTTCCCGCCGCCGCTCTCGTCCCCACCCGACAGGGCGCCGCGGCGCCCGGCCCTCTCCGCGGCCCTGGCGGCACCGTCAGAGGAGCCGGCTGGCGGCCCGGATCCGGCGCAACCCGCCCCGGCGCCCCTGAGCCTCATGCCACCCAGACCCAGACCCAGACCCAGGCACCTGCGGCCCGAGGCAGCGGACGCGACGACCGGTCCGGACGCAACGGCGGGTCCGCGGGGAACGGCCGTGGCCGTGCCGCCGCCGAGCCAGGCGGGTGGCGAGGGTGGGCTGCGTGCCCCGACCGCCGGCGAGATGGCCGCCCAGGCGCTCAGCGCGGCGGACGCGTTCGTGGGCCGGCTGGCCGAACTCCCCGTGCGCCAGGCCAGCGCCTACGGCACGATCCTGCGGGCCGATCTGCTGTTCCGCATGGGTCGCGAGGCCGACGCCAACCGGGCGCTGGACGTGGTGGAGTCCGCGGGCGACGTCGACGACGCGACGCTGGCCCATGCCGCGCTCGTCCGCGGCGACTGGGCCGGCTACCCCGACGGCGGAGCGCAGACGCTCAGCCGCGGCTGGGACGGGACGCCGATCCCGCCGGCGCGGCCCGCCTACCGCGATCGGGCGGAGGAGCTGTGGCGGCGTTCCCTGGCCGCGTACGGACGGGTCGGTTCCGACTCGGGCCGGGCGGCGGGACTGCTGCGCCTCGCGGACGCGCCGACCGCCATCGGCCGGCCGATCCTGCGCCGCGCCCGCATCGACGAGGCGGCCCGGCGCGCGCGCTCCGCCGGCAACGATGCGCTGACCTGGACAGCCCGGCTGCACAGCCTGATCGAGCGGGCCCGCTCCGGGGAAGCCTCCACCGCCGAGCTGGCCACGATGATGACGGCGCTGGTCGAATGGAGCCGCTTCGACGGCAGCACCACCTTCGGCGGGGGCCTGCGATGCCTGCTGTCCGCCGCGACCGGTGTCCCCCAGCCCGCTGACGACGCCTGACCGCCGCACCCCGCGCCGCCTCGCCGGACGTCAGACATCCCATGTTTTTGAATGTCAAGCGGCGACATCGAGTGTGACGTTTTGTGGCCAGGCGGTTGCCTCGCTGTAGGCGGTCTGGGTCTTGAGGCAGCCGTGGAGGATGCCGACGAGCCGG
>NZ_JCBATA010000031.1:0-80903 GCF_059816245.1 Frankia sp. RB5 | reverse complement strand
GATCTCGCCGCCCGGGCGCCGCCGCTCCCGGGCGGCGCAGCGGCACGGCGGACGGGGCACCGGCAGCGCCCGGCGGCGCGCCGGCCTCACCGCGTGCGTGCGGTTCCGTCAGGTCGGTGTGGACGGTGGTGCGGGCCACGACCCGGCCAGATCGCCATACCGTGCGGGCGGCGCCGGCGGCGGCGAGCGCGTCGAGGGCGCCGGCGGCGGGCAGCGCGACGAGGTCCGCGGGACTGCCCGGGACGAGGTCGACAGCCGGCAGGCCGAGGACACGGCGCGGTGCCGCGGTCACCGACGTGAGCGCGTCGTCCGGGTTCAGATGGCCGGCCATCACCATCAGTGCCGCCGTCTCCAGCGCGTCGCCGCGCCCGACCGGGTTGAACGGGTCGCGCAGGTTGTCCCCGCCGGCCGCGACCGTCGCCCCGGCGCGGCGCAGCGGCCCGATCGCCGTGAGCCCTCGCGGCGTGCCGACCGCGTGCGCGCGACCCTGCAGGAACAGGTTCGTCTGCGGCAGCGCGACGACCCCGACGCCGGCGGCGGCGACCTGCTCGCTGACCCGGGCCTGCACGTCCGGCGGCTGCATCGCGAGACTCACACAGTGGCTGGCCGTCACGCCGTGCGGGAAGCCGGAGCGGGCGACCAGATCCGCGAGGGTGGCGAGGGTGAGCAGGCGTGGGTCGAGCGTCTCGTCGGTGTGCAGGTCCAGCGGGCGGCCCGCCTCCCCGGCCGCGTCCAGGCAGATCGCGACCGCGCGGTGCGGCTCCGGGTCCAGATGCGGGCAGCCGCCGGCGACGTCGGCGCCCTCCGCGAGCGCCTGGCGCAGGTCCCTCCCCGGCTGGCCGGCCAGCGGGTTCGACACCAGCGCGACGAGCTGCAGCTCGACCAGCCCCCGCCAGCGCTCCCGCACCCCGACCAGCGCCTCCAGCGCCCGCATCCCCGACTGGACGCCGACGTTCACATGGGTGCGGATGTGTGTCGTGCCCAGCGCCAGGTGGATGCGCAGCGCCGCCTCGGCGCGCACCGCGAAGTCCTCGACCGTCGAGTCGGGCAGCAGCGTCTGGATCGCCTCGATCGCCCCGGCCAGATCCCCGGTGACGTTGCGCGCCAGGGACGCGGTCAGCGCCTTGTCCAGGTGCGCGTGCGGCTCCACGAACGACGGCAGCAGCACCTGCCCGCGCAGATCCACGTCGGCCGCCTCGGTCGCGGCGCGCCCGCCGCGCTCGCCGTGCGGCACGACCTGGCGGATGACGCCGTCGGCGAGTTCGACGTCGACGACGTCCCCCGCCGCCGTCGTCGCCCCCCGCAACCAGCTCACGGCGCCACCCCCGCACCGGTGGTCGGGCTCGTGCGCGGGCCGGCGGCGGGCCCGCTCGTGCCGGCGGTCCGGGTGCTCGCGCCGAGCAGACGGCGGGTGATGTCGGCGGTGGCGCCGGCCGCCGCCAGTTCATGTCCCGGCTCGGCACCACCGGAGAGGTTGACGCCGTCGACGCCGGGCAGCGCGATCATCCGCGCCGCGAGGTCGGCGCCCGCGCGTACGCCTGCCTCCCGTGGATCGTTCGCGTCCAGGACGGCCTCCAGATAGCCGGCGGGCAGCCGTCCGGTCGCGAACGACGCGACGACGGCCGCCGTCGCCGCGCTCGTCACCACCGGCACACACGCCAGTACCAGTCCGTCGAAGCCGGTGTCCCGTAGCCGCGCGACGGCGTCGCCGACCCCCTCCGGGCCGCCGCAGTGATCGACGAAGACCACGTCGACCCCGGTGTCGATCTTGGCGATCAGGCGTGACAGCCGCCGGTCCGCCGGGGGCGCGGCCGGTGCGTGCGCGGCGGAGACCAGCGGCCCACGCCCCCGTGCGAGCGCGACGATCCCCACGCTGTCCAGGTCGAACACGGCCCGCGCGTCCGCCCGGTGCCCGAGCGCCGGATGATCACCGGTGACGCAGTGCAGGGCGGTGACGCCCGCGTCCACGCAGGCGGCGATCTCCCCCTCGAGCGCGACCCGGTTGCGGTCACGGCCGTTGACGCCCGCCCACACCACCACCCCGCGCTCGGTGAGCAGCCGCGCCCGGTACGACGGCGGGAACTGCACCCGGGCCCCGCCATGATCACCGAGCAGGCAGGCGTCGGCGACCGGCGCGAGCAGGTCCGCGCTCGCCCGCAGCCCGTCCGCCGACAGCGGCGCCGCCGGCAGATCCGCGACGACCACCGGCCGCCGCGCCGCTGCCGCCCTGAACGCCGCCGCCGCCCTGAACGCCGCCGTGGATGTCGCCGCGGACGCCTCGCTGGTCCAGGCCGCTGGCGAGGGATCGCGGCGTTGTCCGGAGACCGGGGGAGCTGGGTGCGGCCAGGCGTCGAGGACGTCGAGGAAGGTGCACGGACCGAAGCCCGGAACCTCACAGCTGTGGTCGTCGCCGACACCGGCGCATGGTCCGTGCGCCATCTGCTTGGGGCATCGGGCGACCGCGTCACCCCACGTGGCCTCGGCGAACGTCCCGATGTTCATCACGCCAACACTGTCCGGCGAGGCCATCGACGGGCGGTTTCCGGTCGATAAGGCGCGTGTTAAAGCTTCCCGGAGACCGCCACAGTCGCGTGCCGCCCGGTCCCGCGGGACCGGACGGCCGGCAGCTCCTCATAAGCCGCATATCGGGCTGACTTCCCTCCGCTGGGAAGGGGGTGCGGAGGGCGGCGGCACCGTGTCGCGAATGCGCGGCCGCCCGTCCTTTTTGTCCCGAATGTGCGACACGGGCTGCCGTGAAACGGCCAGAAGGCTGCCACGACCCGCCGCGGCGACACCCACGAAGAGCGTGACCCGAGAGGCGATCTACGTGCCGCAGGGGGAGGGGGAGGGGGCGGGGGCGGAGGCGGCGGGGGAGGCGTACTGCTCGACCCAGGCGGGGGGACGGCGGTCGTCGGGGGTCGGCTGCCACTGGCCGTCGCGGTGCGCGTAGCCCCAACCGGGGCCGACGCGCAGGTAGGTGGCGAGGGCGTCGAGAAGGCGGTCGATGTGGGCGACGGTGGTGCCGACGCCGACACTGGCCCGCAGCGCCCCGCCGGGCGCGCCGAGCCGGGCGAGCAGCGGATGGGCGCAGAACCGCCCGGCGCGCACACCGATGCCGTGCTCGGCCGACAGGAACGCCGACACCAGCGCCGGGTCGTGCCGGCGCAGGGAGAAGGTGACGACCCCGACCGGCTCGCCGCCGTCCGGCCAGATCCGGTGGATCACCACGTCGTCGAGGGCGCCGAGGCCGCGCAGGAGCCGGTCGCGCAGCACGGTCTCGTGGCGTTCCCAGGCGCCGGGGGGCAGCGCGGTGAGCACCCGGCAGGCGGCGGCGATCGCGGTGGCGCCGGCGAGGTTCGGGGTGCCGGCCTCGTGCCGGGCGGGGCCGGTGGCCCAGTCGACGCCGGTGGTGGACACCTCCCGCACGGCGCCGCCGCCGGCGAGGTAGGGAGCGGCGCTGTCGAGCCAGTCGGCCGGGCCGACGAGGACGCCGGCGCCGAACGGGGCGTAGAGCTTGTGCCCGGAGAACGCGAGGTAGTCGATGCCGAGAGCGGCCATGTCGACCGGGCGGTGCGGCGCGAGCTGCGCGGCGTCGACGAAGAACCGGGCGCCGGCGTCGTGCGCCATCCGGGCGAGGCGGGCCAGCGGCGGCGTCTCGCCGGTGACGTTCGACGCGCCCGTCACCGCGAGCAGGGCGACCGGAGCGGCCCGCAGCTCGGCCGCGAGCGCGTCGAGGGTCGCCTCCAGCGTCGGCTGGGTCGCGACGCAGCGGACGTCGCCGGTGCCGCGCCGGCCGCCGCCCCGCCAGGGCAGCAGGTTCGCGTGATGCTCCAGGTCGACCAGGACGACCCCGCCGGCGGTGGCGGGCAGCGCGCGGGCCAGCAGGTTGACGGCGTCGGTGGTGTTGCGGGTGAACACGACGAGATCGCCGTCGCGGGCGCCGACGAAGCGGGCGACGTCGCGGCGCGCCCCCTCGTACAGGCTGGTGCACACCTGCGAGGCGAACCCGGCGCCGCGGTGCACGCTCGCCGAGTAGGGCAGCACCCTCGCGACGTGTTCGGCGACGTCGGACAGGCACGGCGCGCTCGCCGCGTAGTCGAGGTTGGCGTACTCCACCACACCGCCGCCGACCACCGGCACGGTCAGCCCGGCGCCCTCCACCGCCAGCAGCGCCTGCGGCACCTCGGGTGCCTGGGGTGCCTGCGGGCATGCGGGCACGGCAGAGATGATCGATGTCATCATCGCTCCACGATTGGACCCGTGAACGGGTCTGCACTTGCCGCAGGCTGGTCGCCGCGGCCCCGTCACCACCCGGGGCACCCCACTGCGCTACGAGGGTTGCCGGCCAGCAAGCCGGGGCTGAACACTGGCACTCAGGACGTTGCCGGTGACTCTAGCAAGAGCCGTGCGTCGCCGTACCCCGACTGGTCAGTGGTGGCGACGGTTCAGTGTGGCGTGGCGCTGCGGACGGTTCGGTCGAGCATGTCGCCGGCGAGCAGGACGCGGTCGGCGGACGGCTGCTCGTATCGGTACTGGCGGGCGCGGATGTGGCGGAGGAAATCGGGCTGGGGCGCGAAACCGTAGATGTTCAGGTAGTAGGTGACCGCATCCGACCAGATCCAGAATCCATCGGTGCGGTGGCCGGCCGGGACGGAGCGTCCTTTCAACCGGTCCACCACGTCCGCGTTCCGGGTCGTGCTCTCGCCGATGAGGTGGCCGGCATTGAGGTAGGCCAGCAGGCTGGCCATCTCCTCCCCGGGGGACAGCCGCTCGCGCTCCCCGAAGCTCGGCCGCCCGTCGACGACCGCGTAGACGTCGGCGAGTCTGGGCAGTGGGATATCTGGGTTCGTCATAAGTCCTCGCTTGGCTTGAAGTCGGTTCACTCGCCGTTGTGAGGGCACCCACGCCACGGGCCTCGTGCCTGCGGTGCCGCCGCGTCGGCGCAGGTGAAAATGGGTGTTTTGGAAAACACCCGGCAATGGCACCATGAGAGGACGGGGGTGACGACGGCACATGACCGGCGGCGCCACCGCCGCCGCGCGACGCCCCACGCCCACGGGCCTCCCTCTACGCCACCGCAATCAGCCAGAACACGAATAAGCCCATGCATTCTAGTGCAGCCATCCACCCGAATCGTGGACGGGCTCACTCCGGAGGATCGTGCGCCGCAGCGGTCGGCCGGCGGGGCGGATGAGGATGGAGTACGCCCGCAGCGCGTTCACCGGCACCGCCGACGACGTCCTCGCCGCTCGCCGCACTGCCGACCCCCACCTGACGACGTCTCCCGCGGCGCAGCGGGGCCGCGGGCTTCCTCAGTCCCCGCTGTCGCGCGGCGCGGCCAGGGCGCGGCCGGCGCGGGTGAGCAGGAGGGGCAACGTGCGCTCGTGGACCGGTGCGGCCGCCTTCCAGAGCAGACGGCCGGCCGCGCGCCGGTAGCGCACGCGCGTCACCCAGGTCACGGCGGATGCCTCCACCAGGGCGGCATTCGACGCCTCGACGAGGGGCGACGGCGCGGTCAGGACGATCCGCCCCGGCTCGTCCTCGGTGACCTGCCAGCCCAGCACGTGGGTGGGGGAGCGCAGGGGGCCCAGTCGCAGCCGCAGGCCAAGGCGCCAGCCCACGATCAGCACCGGGCGCAGCGCCGCGGGGGACCCCTCGAACACGGCGCGGGCCCAGTCCCGGGCGCTGTGGGCGTTCGCGTCCGGGTACGCCAGCGTGAACGCGACGGAGTAGTCGTCGCCGCCGGAGCCGCCGCCGTCGGTGGGAGGAACGGCGCTGCGCCGGGCACGGTCGATCGTCATGTATCCCCTCCGGGAACGCGCGCAGGCTGATCCGCCGTCAGTCGGAATCGTATGATCCGGCCGCGGTACGGGTGTCCGGCAGCGCCCCCGGCGTTGTGGCGGGCCGCGGCCCGCGTGGGGGCGTGCCTGCGGGCGTCAGCCGGCGGCGCCGAGGCTGCCGGCGACGACCAGCAGGGTGAGCACGACGGCGGAGACGGCGGCCAGCCAGGGGCGGCGAGCACGCAGCCACCACAGGCCGGCGGTGGCGACCCCGAGCGCCGGTGTCGCCGCCAGGACCACCATGCCGAGCAGGATGACGGCCGCGGCCTGGCCGTGGCGCAGGCCGCCGGCGAGGTCGGACAGCGTGAGGGCCGCCCCGCCGCCGAGCAGGTCGCCGCTCGGGCCCCCTACCCAGGCCGCGCCGTTCTGGGCGAGGGCGACCACGAGCCCGACCAGCACGATCGCGGCGCCGAGGCTCCCCCCGATCCGCAGCACCACCGCGACCGGGCGTGCTCCCACCTCGAGGACCTCCCGCCCGTGGTCCGACCTCGGGTGGGGGTACTCCTCGGCGGGCATCGCGACACCTGCCTCGTCGTCGGTGGGGGCGGACGTCAAGCCAGGCCCCGCAGCAGCATCTGGACGCTGATGACGAGCAGGACCACGAGGAAGATGGTCCGCAGCGTGCTTGTCGGCACCACGGCGAGCAGCCGGGAGCCCAGCCGCGCGCCCGCGACGGTGCCGAGCGCCACCGCGCCCGCCAGCGCCGGCACGACGTCGCCCCGCTGCAGGTAGACGACGGCGCTCGCGGCGCCGGTCACGCCGATCATCAGGTTGCTGGTCGCCGTCGAGACCTTGATCGGCAGGCGCATCGCGAGGTCCATCGCCGGGACCTTCATCGCGCCGGAGCCGATACCCAGCAGGCCGCTGACGGCGCCGGCGGCGGTCATCATCGTCAGCCCGGTGGCGGTCCGGGTCACGCGGTAGGGGCGGCGGGTCGCGCCGCCGGGTCCGCCGGGCTCGCCGGGGCGGTCGGGCCCGCCGCCGGACTCGGTGACGCTGCCGTGCAAGGTGAGCAGGTTGGCGATGCGGTCCTCCGGGACGGCCACGCCGGCGACCTCCCGTCGACTGCGCAGCATCTGCACGGCGCTGAAGGCCAGCACCGCCCCGAACACCGTGTACAGCACGTGCGCGCTGACCAGGCCGGCGATCAGGGCCCCGCCGACCGCGCCGCTCACCGTCGCCACCTCCAGGGTGACGGCGACCCGTAGGTTCGCGAACCCCTCGTCGAGGTAACGCGGTGACGCGGCGGCGCTTCCGGCCACCACCGAGATCACCGACGCGCCGATCGCGAGCCGGACGTCGAGGCCGAAGGCGAGGGTCAGGATCGGCACGATGAACGTGCCGCCGCCCAGCCCCAGCAGGCTGCCCAGGCACCCGGACGCGACGCAGACGACGGTGATCACGAGGAGCTCCGCCAGCGGGCTCACGGCACCACCCCTCCACCGAGTCGAGGGCGATTATGTCTGCTACAGAGCATATCGATGGCAGACATATATCGTCCAGTGGCCGGTGACGGGTTTCACACCCGGTGTCGGTGGCCGGGCGTGGCGGCCGGTGTTCGCCGGACCGTGGGCGGGTTCCTCGCGGGGCGTCAGCGGTCGAGTGCGCGGGCGAGGAACGCGAGGACGGTGGGCATCCGATCGGCGGTGGGGAAGTCGGGCCCGTGACCGGCGCCAGCCACGATCGTCGCCTCCACGACCGGAGCTCCCGCCGCGCGCAGAGCGTCGGCAAGCTCGAGGGTCTGGCCGTGCGGCACGGTGCAGTCCGCGTCCCCGTGCTCGAGCAGGAACGGTGGCAGCGGCCCGCGCCCGAGATAGTGCAGGGGGCTCGCGACCCGGACGAGCTGGGGCGCGGTGGCGACCGTGCGGCCGAGAAAGCGGGACTCCGGCGAGCCGCGGCGGCCGTGCCCCGCGTCGCCGGCGGAGCAGTGGACGTTCGCCCGGGCCTGGTCGTCCATCGAGGCGAAGTTCACCGGCCCGAAGAAGTCCACGACGGCTCGCACGTCGCTGGATACCCCGGGGTGGCCCAGCGCCGGGTCGTCGTACATCGGCACGCCTGCGGTCGCCCCGAGCATCAGCGCGAGGTAGGCGCCGGCGGACGCGCCGCTCGCCGCGATCCGGTCCGGGTCGAGGCCGTACTCGTCGGCGTGCGCGCGCAGCCAGCGCACGGCCGCCTTGACATCCTGGACCGCCGCGGGAAACCGCGCCTCGCCGGAGAGGCGATAGTTGACGCTCGCCACCGCGTAACCGGCGCGGACCAGGGCCCGGACCACCGGCAGGTCGTCCCGCTTGTCGCCGACCGCGAACGCGCCGCCGTGGATGGTGAGCACCACGGGAAGCGCCCCGGCGGCCGCGCGGGCGGACCCGGTGGCGCGGCCGGTGCCGCCCGTCCTGGCAATGCCGCCCGCTTCGGTGGTGCCACCCGCTTCGGTGCTGCTGGCGGAATCGTCCGCTCCACCGGGGAACGGCGGGGGTGACGGCCGGTACAGGTCCAGGCGTTGGGCCCGCGAGACGGGTGCGTACACCAGGTCGTGACGCGTCCAGGTCCCGGCGGGCAGGTCGGTCGGACCGCCGGGGCGACCCGTGTCCGCCGGGGGAGCGGTGGGGTGTGCCCGAGGGCCGCCCGGGCGGCAGCCGGCGGTGATGGCGACGCCGAGGGCGAGCAGCCCCCCGGCGATCGTGGTGGTGACGGGCCGCGACACGCGCGGCCATCGTGAGTCGCGGGACGGGCGGGGGCGCGGCGAGCCGCGATCGGGCTGCTGCCGGTGGGGCTTGCGGATGGCGGTCCATCCTTCCGGGCGAGTCGGCGGACGCGGTGCGTCGCGGCGTGCGTTGTTCGGATGTACTGCGTCGATCCTCCAGCACCGCCCCGAACGCCGCCGCCGGGGCGCCGGGCTGGATCGCCTGCGAGTGTGAGCGGCGACACGAGAAGGCCGGGATCCCTTTTTTCGGTCCAGTACGGTACCGTTTCCATGTCGGCGAGCCCCAGGCGTGGGTGACGGCCGATGGGGAGGAGGAGCGTATGTCGCCCCCGGATGGTTCCGGTCGGGGTCGCCCCCGGGACGAGTCCCGGGAGCAGGCCATCCTCGACGCGGCGCTCGAGCTGCTGGTCGAGGTCGGCTATGAGCGGATGAGCATGGTCGCCGTCGCGAGCCGCGCCCGGGCGAGCAAGGCGACGATCTACCGGCGCTGGCCCTGCAAGGACCAGATGGTCGTGGAGGCGCTGCGCAGGCGGGCGCCCGAGGCCCATGTACCGGCCGACACCGGCAGCCTGCGTGAGGATCTCGCGGCCGAAGTACGGCTCATGGCCGAGGTCGTCTCCGGACCGGATGGCGCGATGCTCGTCGGCGTGCTGCGGGCGGCGAGCGAGTCGCCGCAGCTCGCGGCGGTCATCCAGGCGAACGTCCTCCAGCACAAGACGGAGATGGGCTCCTGTCTGATGCAGCGGGCCGTCGAGCGGGGTGAACTGGCCGACATCGTGGACGCCGCGCCGCTGATGGAGGTCATCCTGGCGATGATCTTCATGCGACTGCTTGTCACCGGGGAGCCGCTGGACGACGCGTTCGTCGAGCACGTCGTCGACGAGGTGGCGCTGCCGCTGCTCGCCGGCCGGTCGGGGCGCCTCGCGGAGTCTTCGAACACCTGAGCTAGCATGGTCTCGAACGCCTGATCGAGGGCGGGTGGAGGGCGGGACGGGCGGCTACTTGCCGTCGCCGACCACGCCCTGGCTTTTCACGCCCTCGATCCGATCCCATTCCATCCAGTGATCGCTGTGCCCTGTCCGTCGGCCCGCCGTGTCACGTTTCGGCCTGGTTCTTCGTCCTGTCGTCATGCACGCCCGACCCTGTTTCCTAACGGCTCCGACTGATACCGCCCTGTTCGCGCGGCACGATGCCGTGCGGTTGCCCTGCTTGTATTCGCTCTGCCTGGCAAGGAGCTTTCCGTGACCGAAACCGTCCAGGACCGGACTTCCCGGGATCCGGTGGGCGAGGCCGACGGCGCACCAGACCCACGTCGGTGGCTGGCGCTCTCCATCATCGCCGTCGCGCAGCTCATGGTCGTGCTCGACGCGTCGATCGTGAACATCGCGATGCCGCACGCCCAGTCCGCGCTGCACATCTCGACCGCCAACCGGCAGTGGATGGTGACGGCGTATACCCTCGCTTTCGGCGGTCTGCTGCTGCTCGGCGGGCGCATCGCCGACTATCTCGGCCGCAAGCGCGCATTCATCTGGGGCCTGATCGGCTTCGCGCTCGCCTCCGCCCTCGGCGGCGTGGCGCCGAACGCCGGGCTGCTGTTCGCCGCCCGTGCCCTGCAGGGCGCGTTCGCCGCCGTCCTCGCCCCGGCGGCCCTGTCGTTGATCACCGTCACGTTCACCGAGAGCAAGGAACGGGCGCGGGCCTTCGGCGTCTTCGGCGCGATCTCGGGCGGTGGCGCGGCCATCGGTCTCATCGTCGGCGGCGTTCTCACCGAGTACGCCTCCTGGCGCTGGTGCCTGCTGGTCAACGTGCCGATCGCCCTGGTGACCGCCTTCGCCGCGGCGCCGGTCGTGCGGGAGAGCCGCGCCGAGGGCGAGGCCCGCTATGACCTGCCCGGCGCGCTGACCGTGACCGCCGGCCTCATCGCCCTCGTGTACGGCTTCACCCTGGCCGCCGAGGACGGCTGGAGCGACCCGCGCACCCTGGGGCTGCTGATCGGCTCGGTGGTGCTGCTCGCCGCGTTCGTCGTCATCGAGTCGCGTTCCACCGCGCCGCTGCTGCCGCTACGGGTCGCGTGGGAGCGCAACCGGGGCGGATCCTTCCTCGCCTCGCTGCTCATCGGCGCCGGCCTGTTCGCGATGTTCCTGTTCCTCACCTACTACTTCCAGCAGACCCTGGGCTACAGCGCGCTGAAGACCGGGTTCGCGTTCCTGCCGTTCAGCGCCGGCATCATCGTCTCGGCGGGGCTCGCCAGCCAGTTGCTTCCGCGGTTCGGGCCGGGCGTGCTCGCCGGCGTCGGCACGGCGCTCGCCGCGGTCGGGATGGCGCTGCTGCTCTCGATCGGCATCGACACCGGCTACGCCTCGCACGTGCTTCCCTCCGAGCTGCTGATCAGCTTCGGGATGGGGCTGTCGTTCGTCCCGCTGTCGAGCCTCGCGCTCGTCGGGGTCGCGCCGCACGATGCCGGCGTCGCCAGCGCCCTGGTCAACACCACCCAGCAGATCGGCGGCTCGCTCGGTACGGCCCTGCTCAACACCGTGTACGCCACGGCCGTGACCAATTACATCGCCGATCACGGCACCGGGGCCAGGGCCCTCGACCAGTCCCAGATCGAGGGGTACACGACGGCCTTCCTGTGGGGCGCGGTGCTCATCGCGGCCGCGGCGGTCGTGATCGTCGTGCTCATCCGGGCCGGTCGGGACACGACACCCGCCCCGGACGCCGCTCCGGCGCACGTCGGCTGAGCCCATCCGCCGGTGGGCGGGCCGCCCGGGAGAGTCCGGGTGGACCCGCCCGCCGGTGTGGCGCGGCCCCCGCCCGGCGGCGGATCGCCGCGGGCGGATCTCACAGGTCGACATCGTCGCCGCGCAAGGCCCGCGAGCTGATGCGGAACCCCACCGTCCCGTCGACGATCTTGCGGATGACGGTCGCCTTCGGATCCCGTCCGGCGACGCCGTCGACCCCGAGAGCGGCGGCCAGCGCCCGCAGTTGCGGCGCCGTGACCCGGCGCAGCCCGGCCAGGTGGGCCGCGGCCTCCTCGCGGCTCGCCGCGCCGAGCAACGCCGCGCGCACCTCCTCGACGTCCACCGAGGCCGGCAGCGCGTCACCGGTGGCGGGCCGCTTCGGCGGCGGCGCCGCGCCCGCCACCCCGGCCCGCGCCGCGGCCGAGGAGGTCGCCTTCGCCGGCCTGGGCGTCCGGGGTGAGGGCGGCGTCGTCCCGGCCGGTGCGGTGGTCAGGGCCAGCCGGGCCCGGCCGGCCAGCAGCGCGTCGACCTCGTCGGGGCGCAGGCCGGCGAGCAGCTCGGACAGCTGCCCGAGCAGCAGGGCGCCGAGGCGCGCCGCCTGTGCCCCCGCGGACGGCGCGGCCTCACCGGTCGGGGCTGTGCCGCTGGGTGGGGCGGTGCCACTGTGTGGGGCTGTGCCGCTGGGTGGGGCGGTGCTGGCGGGTGGAGCGGTGGTCACGAGGCGGCCGTCCTGACGCGTTTGAGGAACTCCTCGACGAGGCGGTGCAGTTCCCAGCCGAGGGCGTGGGGGGTCTGCTCGGAGAGGATGACGGGGATCTGGGCGCGGGCCGCCCCGGCGAAGTGGCTGTTGCTCTCGCGCACCATGGCCTCGAACACCGGCAGGCCGAGCTGGCGGGTCTGCGCGATGTAGGGCCGTAG
This sequence comes from Frankia sp. RB5, assembly GCF_059816245.1. Lineage (NCBI taxonomy): Bacteria > Bacillati > Actinomycetota > Actinomycetes > Frankiales > Frankiaceae > Frankia > Frankia sp. RB5. Next base: position 68,703 of record NZ_JCBATA010000031.1, on the reverse strand, counting down.
CGCCGCGATCGGCTGGCCACCGTAGTACTGCACCATCGTGAACACCACGCCGAGGATCACCGGCTCCAGCTTGCGCACCGTCGGGTGCAGGTCCGACTGGAGATCCACGATCCTGTTGAACTCCCAGATGTAACGGCGCAGCCGTGACTGGAGATGCTCGATGCCGAGGGTGGACAGCTCGTCGGGCCGGGCGGGGATGAGCAGCTGGTCGCTGGCCGCGACCGCCGCGCGTGTGATGACGCCGAAGTTCGGCGGGCAGTCCATCAGGACCAGGTCGTAGGCGGGCGCGGGCAGGGTCGCCAGCGCCGCGTTCAGGCGCAGGTAGACATCGAAGTAGTGCCGGGTGGAGCGGTGCACCTCCGCGCCGCCGAGGCGCGCCGCCAGGTTCATCTCGACGTCGCCGAGCGACAGGTGCGAGGCGGCGAGGTCCAGTCTGCCGCCCCCGTCGGCGATGCGGTCGTTGACCACCGACGGCGAGGTGAGCACCGGCGCCAGCGGCGGCACGGTGGAATCCATCCGCCACGCCTCGAACCACTGTTTGATCGTCCGCTGTTCGGCGAGCTCCGCCCGCCACCGCTCCGGCCGCAGGAAGGAGAACGTGAGGCTCGCCTGCGGGTCGAGGTCGATGAGCAGCACGCGCTTGCCCCAAGCGGCGATCTGCGCGCCGATGTTGGCGGTCAGCGTGGTCTTGCCGACGCCGCCCTTGTAGTTCACGACGGAGATCACTCGCATGGTGCGTCCGCCCCGCGCCCCGCTGTGGACCGGGTCATCCCGAACCCCCGTTGCCGCGCCGCTCGATCGACCGGCCGTGCGCCGGCGGCGCGATGCCGGTGATGTCGCGAACAGCACATCACGCCACTGCCCGCATCGATGCGTACCGATGCGTACCGGGTGCAGCCGATGCGTACGTCTTGACCCGCAGTGGTGTGGCCGGCGCACCGTTGTGGGCACGATGTGTGATCTGAGCGCTACGCTGATCCGGGTCGACGGGTCCGCGGTGGACGTCGCCGCGTTGGACGTCGCCGCGGGGGCGAGGCGCGGGGGTGAGGTGCACGGGTGTCGCGATGCGGGCGAGGAGCTCCCTTGGCAACGCGATCACCACCAACGGGTGGTCGCCGTAGGTGTGCGGCGGCGGCGGGCTATCGTCTCCCGGACCTTGTGAAGTCACAGTCACGGACCTCGGGGGACGATGCCTCCATGAGTACCTCCAGCGGAGCCGGCGCCGGTGCCACCTCGGGCCGAGGCGGGACGGCAGGCCCGCTGCCCGGCGCTGGGCGCGGCCAGGGCCGGCCGTCGGCGGCGCGTGCCCTGCGCCGTGCCGCCGGCCGCAGCGCCCACGTCGCCCAGCGGGTGCGTGCCGTGCCGGCCCGCACGCTGCGTGCCGCCGGGGACCCGGCGGGCGGCGACGCCTCCGGCGGCCGTCCGGCGCGCGTCATCCCCGCGACGAGCCGGGCCGGCGAGGGCCCGGGCGAGGAGGCACGGGTCACAGCGGGCCGGGCCGGCCCGGGTCGGGGTGCGGCGCTGGCGGGTGCCGGCGCCCCCTCGCGCGAGGCCGCGCCACGGGGCGCGACGTCGGCGCGGGAGGTATCCGGCGGGCGGCCCGGGGGCCGGCGCCGCGGCTGGCGCCCGGAACTGCCTGCCTGGGGCCGGCCGTGGGTACCGCGTGTCGCCGCGCTGCTGACGTTCGCCGTCGGCCTGCTCGACGTCGTGTCCGCGCTGACCCCCGAGTGGCGCACCCGGCTGGCCGACCTGCGGGTCCTGCTGCCCGCGTCCGCCTCCCGGCAGGCAGCGGCGTTCACGGTCGTCGTCGGCATGCTGCTGGTTCTGCTCGCGACCGGGTTGCGTCGGCGCAAGCGGCGGGCGTGGCGGGCCGTCGTCGTCCTGCTGGGGCTCAGCGTCGTCCTGCATGTGGCCAAGGGGCTCGACTACGACGAGGCGGCGGCGTCGGCGGCGCTGCTGGGCGCGCTCGTGCTGGTCCGCGGGGAGTTCCGGGCCAAGGGCGACCCGTCGACGCGATGGCGGGCCGTCGGCGTCGGCCTGCTGCTCACCGTGATCTCGATCGGCATCGGGTTCCTGCTTCTGCACCTGCGCGAGCATCGCCTCGCCGGCCCGCACTCCTGGTCGGCCCAGCTGGAGCAGATCCTGCTGGGGCTGATCGGCATTCCCGGGCCGCTGCGCTTCAACTCCGACCGGTTCGCCGACCTCGCCACCCGGGTGCTGCTCACCCTCGGCATCGTCACCATCGGCGCCACCGGCTACCTGGCGCTGCGCCCGCCTCATCCGCGGCCGCGGCTGACGGAGGAGGACCAGGGGCGGGTGCGCGCGCTGCTGGCCCGCCACGGCGGCGCCGACTCGCTCGGCTACTTCGTGCTGCGCTCGGACAAGTCGGTGATCTGGTCGCCGTCGGGCAAGGCGTGCGTGGCCTACCGGGTGGTCAACGGCACGATGCTGGCCAGCGGCGACCCGCTCGGCGACCGGGAGGCCTGGCCCGGGGCGATCCGCGCGTTCCTGTCGGAGGCCGCCGATCATGCCTGGACACCGGCCGTGATCGGCTGCTCGGAGGCCGGCGGCACCGCGTGGACCCGCGCGGGCCTCGCGGCGCTCGAGTTCGGCGACGAGGCCGTCGTCGACACCACCACCTTCACCCTCGACGGGCGGTCGATGCGCAACGTGCGCCAGGCCGTCGCCCGGGTGGAGCGCGCCGGCTACACCGCCGTCGCCCGTCGGGTCCGCGACCTCGAGCCGGACGAGATCGCCGAGGTCAAGGCGCAGGCCAAGGCCTGGCGGGGCGCCGAGACCGAACGCGGGTTCTCGATGGCGCTCGGCCGCCTCGGCGATCCCGCAGACGGCGACTGCGTCCTCGTCCTCGCCTACGAGACGCCCCGCGCGCCGGCCCGGGACGGCTCCGACCGTCCCGCCGAGGCCGCCGCGGCGGCGGCGGTCATCTCGCCCGACGGCGCGGCGCCGCGACTGCGGGCGCTGCTGCACTTCGTGCCCTGGGGGCGTGACGGGTTGTCCCTGGACGCGATGATGCGCGACCGGTCCGCCGACAACGGGCTCAACGAGTTCCTCATCGTCAGCACCCTGCGCCAGGCCGGTGATCTCGGGGTGGCGCGGCTGTCCCTCAACTTCGCGTTCTTCCGCTCCGCGCTGGAGCGCGGCGAGCGGCTCGGTGCCGGGCCGGTGATCCGCTGCTGGCGCGGGCTGCTGATGTTCATGTCCCGCTGGTTCCAGATCGACAGCCTCTACCGGTTCAACGCCAAGTTCGCCCCCACCTGGCTGCCGCGCTTCGTCTGCTATCCGGCGACGGCCGAACTGCCCCGGATCGCCCTGGCGATGCTGGAGGCCGAGGCGTTCCTGGTCTGGCCGCAGTGGCGCCGGCGCCTGCCCCGGCCGGCCCCGCTGGTCGGCGCCGCCCGCCGGCTGCGCGGACGCGCGCGAGACACCACACAGGAGGGTGCGGACCGGACCGGCGGTTCCGACCCGTCACGATCGGGCCCGGCATAGCCTGACCTGTCGTGACCGCGGATGTGAGGCGGACGGCGCAGCGTGTGGGGGTCGGGGTTGGGATCCTTGGTCATCATCGGGAAGTGGTTCCTGCTGGGTCTCGGCGCACTGACGGTCGCCGCGTGGGCGGGGTGCGTGCGGCTCGGGCGCCGGGGCCGGCTCGTCACCGCCGCCACGGCGAGCCTCGCGTTCCTGCTCACCCTCGCGACCGTCGCTGACGTCGTCAACGCCCACTACGGCTACCTGCCGCGCCTCGACGACGTCGTCGGGGTGAAGTCGTGGCCCACCGCCTCGTCGCGGGACACCGTGGCCGCCGCCCCCGTGCGGACCCACCCGCAGGGGTCCGTCGTGAGCCTGCCGGTTCCCGGCAGGCGCAGCGGCTTCGGTACCCAGCAGGCGCTGGTCTACCTGCCGCCGCAGTACTTCTCCGAGCCCACGGCGCGCTTCCCCGTCGTCTACCTGCTGCACGGCTCACCCGGCGTGCCCGTCGACTGGTACCGGGCGGACCGGGCGGCGCAGACCGGCGCGTGGCTCGCCTACCGGCGCCGACCCGCGATCTTCGTCGCCCCCCGGCTCAGCCACGGCTGGCTCGACGACAGCGAGTGCGTCGACCGACCCAGCGAGCACATCGAGACCTATCTCATCGACGACGTCATCCCGACGATCGACGCCCGGCTGCGGGTGCGCGACGACCGCGCCGACCGGATCTTCGCCGGAATGTCCGCCGGCGGCTTCTGCGCGCTCAACCTCGGCCTGCGCCACCGCGACCTCGTCGGCACGATCGTCGACATGTCCGGCATGGACAAGCCGACCCATGACGGCGGCATGGTGGGCCTGTTCGGTCACCGCCGCGACCTCGCCGAGGTCGTCGCCGCGAACACCCCGGCGCTCTACGCCGACCACCTGCCACCGTCGCCGCCGACGCGGATCTGGTTCGACTCGGGCCTGAGTGACCACGAGGCGCTGGGCGACACCCGCGCCATGGCCGCCACCCTCGGCCGCCGTCCCGGGTTCACCGTCATGTTGCGGCTGCGGCCGGGCGCCCACGACTTCGGGGTGTGGCGGCCCGCCCTGCGCGAGGGCCTCGCCTGGGCCCTCGAACCGGGTGCCGACGTCCAGGTGCGGCTCGGCGCCGTGCACCCCCAGCATCGGTCCACCGCCAAGACATAACCGTCCAGACCGGCGGAACACCCGAGTGACCGTCCGCGTTGTGGGGAATGGTTGACCGGGTCACGGTGTCCTTACGTGACGGCTGGTCCTCGTCGGACGGGGGGTGCTCCGTGAAACTGCTGGGTCGACACCGCGAGCGCGGGACGTCCTCGCCCGGCCCCGCGCCCTCCATCGCCGCCGTCTTCTCCGCATATGCCGCCAGCCGCGCCGCCGCCAGCGCCGCGAGGCCCGTCAGCGCCGTCGCCAGCGCCGTCAGTCCCGGCAGTGGTGCCGCCGCCCGTGCGGCCAGCACCGTCGCGGATGGCCGCGCCCAGGGTGCGGGCCGACGGGGAGTGGGTGTTCCGATGGCGCCGATCCTGCTTCCCTACGCTCTCATCCCGCCGCTGGTGGTGCCCGCGCATGTGGATGTGGCGCTGCGACGGGCGACGGGCGCCGCGCGGTCGGCCAGGCGGGTGGCCGCGGCGATGTGGCTGCGGACGGTGCCGCGCCGGTTCCCGGTGACCCTCGTCCTGCTCAGCGCCCTGATCGCCGCCCGGATCCTGCGCGGTGTCGCCCCCGACCTCGCGCATCGCTGGCAGTGGGCGACCAGCACCACCCTGCACCAGATGATGCACCATCCACTCGGTGTCCTCGCCGGCAGCATTCCCTGGGTCGTGGAGGGGCCGGTGCTGCCCTGGCTGGCGCTCGCGGGCCTGGCCGTCGGCGGGCTCGAGGCGGCCGTCGGCAGCGGGGTGGCCTTCGCCGTGCTGTTCGCCGGGCACACCGGCGCCACCCTCATCTCCGAGGGCGTCCTCGGCCTGCGGGTCGCCTCCGGCGCGTTGCCGTCGACCGCCCTGCACATCCTCGACGTCGGTCCGAGCTATGTGGTGGCCACGTCGCTCGCCGCGGTGGTCGTTCTGCCCGGCAGCCGCCGGCTGCGCCGCGTCGCCGCGGTCGTCCTGGTCGGGATCGCCCCGGCGATGATGTACGGCTTGGCCGACGCCGACCTCGACGGCATGGGCCACACCGCCGCGTTCGCCCTCGGCGCCGTGGCCGGCGCCCTCCCGCTCCTGCGCCATCGGGCCCTGCGCCGCCGCCTCGCGCGGCTCGGCAGCGCCGCCGGGCAGGTCGTCGCCGGGCAGGTGGCTGCCGGGCAGGCGACGGCACCCGCTACCTCGACGGCACCCGCTACCTCGACAGGGTCCATCTTCCCGTAGGTGGGAAGCGCACGCGGGGGAGAGCGGCACCGTGTCGCGAATACGCGGCTCCCTGTCCGTTTTGCCCCTGATTCTGCGACACGGGTCCCCGTGAAGTTGCCAGAACGCTGCCGCAGTCCGCCGTGCGAGAGCCCATGAAGATCACACCTCGAGACGCAGTTCAGGGGCCGCTCGACGGGAACGGCGGCGGGGCGGTGGGCTTGGCGCGGCCGCCGGAGACCGCGAGGCGGGCGGCGCGCAGGAGTTGGGCGCGGGCGTCGGCCTCGGGCATGCCGAACAGGTCGAACGAGACGACCTGGCCGAGCAGACCGGGACGGTCACAGTCCGCGACCCGTGCGACGAGAAGCGTGCGCGTGGCGCCGGCGGGATCGCCGGCCCAGGCGGCCTGCCACTCGGCCGCGCCGTAGACGGAGGTGAGGTAGGCGTCGGAGAGCACCGCCACGGTCCGCTCGGCGCCCCGCACACCGTCCTGCATGCTGGCGAGCCAGTTCGAGCCGGGCACGAAGTCCCACGCCTGGATCAGGACACGGTGGCCGTCATCCTCCAGGCTCCAGGCGACCCACTCGGCCCACTGCCGGTCCGCCTGCGTGTAGGAGACGAAGAAGTCCCATCTCGGCCGGCCCTGCGCGGGTCCACTCATGATTTCCCCCGATCGTCACCGCATAGTGTGCCATCGACACGTCACGCAGCGCAGTATTCCGTCGAGGCGTGGACCGGGTTCCGGACCGTGGAGGCCGCCCGGTGACGGACTCTGGTGAGAGCCGGCTCGGCGACGGCAGCGGCGACGCCCGTATCGTCCTGCACCGGCTGCTCGACGCCGCACCGGTGCGTCATCTGCTCGACGACTCGAATCCGCGCGCGACGCTCGTCGCCGCCATCCTGTCCGGTCGGGTCTTCGAGGACGTCGTCGCCGGCGGTTACAGCACCTTGGACCCCGACTACTTCGTCCCGGTGGACATCGAGGAGAAGCGGTACCGCGGCCAGGCGTACCTGTATGTCCCCCGTCCCTCCGGCGGCCTGCTGAACCACGGCTTCCGCCTGCCGGACGCGCCGCCCGGGCAGGAGGGGACAGGGACGATCTCGTGGTACTCGCCGCCGCCAGCCTCGAGGCGATCAGCCGTACAGGCAGGGACGGCGGCCGGCGGTCCCGTGAGCATCCGGACGACTCACCCGAGGCCTGCCTGCGGTGGAGTTGGCAGCGCGGCGCGCAGCGCGGTGCGAGCCGGGCGCAGATCGACGACCTGCTCCAGCCGGACGCGACCGGCCGGCGGGCCACACTGCTCATCGCCGCCGCCATGCTGCCCAGCGCGGACCGCGACGCCGTGCTCGACGCCGAACAGCGTCTCGCCACGGTCTGCGGCCTCGCCGAACCGGAGGGAAGCGTGCTGGCCGCTCCCGGCTACCACCTGCGCCTGCGTGAGCTGAGCGTCGTTACGAACGACCAGCGCAAGGTGTCCTTGGAGCCTCCGCAACGCGCCGCCGACTGCCGCCGCTACGCCTGGGACAGCTATCCCACGTTGCATGAGACATACCTGGCCTGGGCGAAGGAGGTGATCAGCCGGGCGGATCGGCGGCTATCGATCCGCGACCGCGGCGATTTCGGCGTGTCCTTCACAGAGCAGTCGCTGCGGGTGAACCGCCCGGAAGCCGCGCTCGAGCTCGCCGAGCACTGGGCGCGATCCTCCTCCCGCGGTGCCTACCCGGGAGTCACCCGCCTGCTGGCCGCGGGACTCGCCGTAGGGCGTGACGGCATTGGAGGCGGCCCCTTCCGTCAGCGCATCCTGCAATGGTCGGAAAACAACCGACTCCAGTCCACGCTGGCGCTGATCTGTGTCGAGCTGTGCGGCACCGTCGTCGCGCGCACCTATCCGCGCCAGGCGCTCACCCGCCTGCACAACTTCGCCGCTCACGAGGATAGGGCAGTCGCCGAGGAGGCGGTCGTCGCCATCACCCGCGTCGCGCTCGACCTGGATGACTGCCGCCATCTGCTGGAAAACGGGTCGTCCGGGCGCCCCAGGCCGTCCGGGGAAGCGCCGGCAACCGGGCCGTGTTCCTGGCTCTGGCGGACCCCGCCCGGCTGCGGGCGACCAGGGCGGGCCTTCGTGCAATGGACGATCCCGCCATATGCGCCTATCTGCGGGCGGGTTGGTTGCGAGTGCTCGACGAGGATCTCGCCGCGGTCGAACCGCGTGCGCGTTCGCTGTTGTCGCCCGCTGTCGAGGAACGCGTGCGGGAGTGGCTTGACTGGCCCCCGGGCAGCGCAGACCCGTCCGTGGAGAACCTGGCGGGCCTGTTGGTCGACGGGCCGCGTGAGCGTTTCGACCTGCTGGCGACCGTTCGGCTCGTCTGGGCAGCCAGCGCGAACGCAGCCCGCGCGGATGCCCTCGCTCGCATCGACCGCGTGCTCGGTGGCGAGAACCTGCTGCTGCCCTGGCCGCCCGTCGACCCACGGATGGCGCCGACGAGCGGACTAGTTCGAAGCCAGGAGGAATGGGGCGGAGACGACCGCGATGGCGACGTCGCGGACGCGTCCGACGGCGTCACGGGGCATGACGGCATCGCGGGATACGGGGAGGAGTGGTGATCGGGCGTGACCATCGGCTGTCCTGTCCGGGAGAGAGACCGAGGGGTGTGAGCACGGCAATACTCCCGAATCGGTCGTGGCGATACGCGTCGCGGACTGCGGAGTGGCGTTCGCGGTTCGCGATGCGGGGCGCGTGCATGATGGCGGCAGCTCCTTTGGAGCCTCATCTCATCTCCGAATCCGACCGTGCCGCGGTCGGATTCGCTGTGACCAGAAGCGGGGTTGACTGTGAGTGCAATCGCTGACGGCGTGTACCGGATCAGCATCGACGGACGGGACAATCTGACCCTCAGCTCGCCGGACCGGAACAACATTCTCCTGCTGCCCGGTGAGGGCCCCGGCCAGGAATGGGAGATCAGGAACTCCGGCGTCGGCAGCAACGGCGACAGTACCTACACGATCCGTCGGGCGTCCGACCCGCTGTTCGTGGGCTACGACGGAGACCCCGACGTGTTCGAGCGCGTCCGGCCGCTGCCGCAGCCGCGGGAGTGGCGTATCACCGAGGGCCCGCGGCCCGGCACGATCACGATCGGCGTCGTCGACAACGCTCTCACCCTCGGCCTGCACCCGGCACTCATCTTCCCGCCGCTCGTCGCGCTGTCGCCCGTCTTCGCCGAGGACCGCGGCTGGGCCCTGCAACCTGCCGGCTGACACCGCCCCTGTGCCTCCGCCCCGCCCCCGGCTCCGTACGTGCCGCCGGGCGGGGCGGAGGCGCGCGGCCGGCGGTGCCGGTGCGGTGCCAGTGACAGTCAAAGGGCCGTCCGCATCGCCCGGCACCAGATAGAATCCGGGCTTCTATGCGCGCGACGATCCGGGTCTACTGGCGTCTGCTGCGGGCCGGGTTTCGGCGCCAGTCGGCCTATCGGCTGGCGGCGCTCGGGGGACTGGTGGCGAACACGACGTTCGGGCTGCTCAAGATGGCGGTCTTGCTCGCGACGGTGCGGGCCGCGGGCGGGGAACTCGCGGGATACGACACCGCGATGATGAGTACCTACATCTGGCTGTCCCAGGGTCTGCTCGGCTCGATGAACCTCGACGGCCGTGTCGACATCGCCGAGCGGATCAAGGACGGGCGGGTCGCGGTCGACTTCCTGCGGCCGGTGGACGTCCAGGCCGCGGAGATCGCCACCGAGGTCGGCCGGGCGTTGTTCTCCCTGCTCCCGCGGGGCGTCCCGGCCGTCGCGATGGGCCTTGCCGTCGGAATGGCCCTGCCGGAATCGGCCGCCGCGTATCCGCTCGGCGCGTTCAGCCTGCTGATCGGGATCGTGCTGTCGATCGCCACGGCGTATCTGGTCGGCATCTGCGGATTCTGGCTGGTGGAAACCCGCGGCGTGCAGATCTGCTACATGGTGCTGTCGGGATTCCTCGCCGGGCTGTTCGTGCCGGTGCGCATATTCCCCCCGTGGCTCGCGGCCATCGCCACGGCGACGCCGTTCCCGGCGATGATGATGTATCCCGTGGACATTCTCGCCGGGCGGGCGAACACCACCGAGGCGCTCGGGCTGGTCGCCGTCCAATGTGCCTGGCTCGCCGGTGTCGTCGCCGCCGGCCAGGCGCTCACCCGCGCCGGGCGGCGTCACCTGGAGATCCAGGGTGGTTGAGACCGACCAGGCAGGCGTGCCATGGACGGCGCCGCGGCCGCGGGTGCCCGCCGGGCCACAGGTTCCGGGCGGGCCGCCGTCGCGGGCGACGCGGCTACGGGCCGGTCTGCGCCCGTACCGGGTGGTGCTCGCCTCCCGGGCCCGGTCCCAGACGGCCTATCGGGTGAACTTCGCCCTCGACCTGGTCAGCTCGGTGCTGACCGCGTTCGCCGAACTGGCCGAGATCTGGGTGCTGTTCCGGGCGGTGACGGGGATCGGCGGGCTGCAGTTCCACCAGATCCTGCTCGTGTTCGGCCTCGCCGACCTCACCTTCTCCCTCGCCGACCTGATGTTCGGCCACTGCGACAACCTGCCGACCTACCTGCGCGCAGGCACCCTCGACGTGTTCTACCTGCGCCCGCAGCCGCTGCTCGCCCAGCTGGTCACCAGCGACATCACCCTGCGGCGCCTCGCCCGGGCGAGCGTGGGCCTGGCCGCCCTCATCGCGGGCCTCGCCGTGAACGACATCGCCGTGAGCGCGGCCAGCGTGGGACTGCTGGCGGTCGCCCTGGTCAGCGGCGTCGCGACGTTCGCGGCGCTGTTCGTCACCGCGGCCGGCCTGCAGTTCTTCATCGTCGACGGCCGGGAGATGACCAACGCCTTCGTCTACGGCGGCCGGTACGCCGCCACCCAGCCGGCGTCGGTGTGGCCGCATTCCCTCGTCGTCGTCTTCGGCTACGTCTTCCCGATGGCGTTCACCGGCTTCCTGCCGACGCTGGTCCTGCTCGACCTGCCGTCGCCCACCTGGCTGCCGGGCTGGCTCGGCTGGTGCGCGCCGCTGGCCGCCCTGTGGTCGTGGGCGCTGGCCCTGCTGTGCTGGCGCTGGGGCGTGCGGCACTACCGCGGAGGGGGCGGATGAGTCCGACCGAGCCGAGCACATCCGGCCCGATCATCGAGACCGCCGGCCTGACCAGGACGTTCACCGTCCGCGACGGCGTGCGCAGACGCCGGCTGACCGCCGTCGACGACCTGACCGTGACGATCGAGGCCGGGGAGGCCGTCGGCTACATCGGCGCCAACGGCGCCGGCAAATCCACCACGATCAAGATGCTGACCGGCATCCTCGTCCCCACCCGCGGCACCGTCACCACCTGCGGGCTGCGTCCCGTCCGGGACCGGCGCCGCCTCGCCCGGCAGGTCGGCGTCGTGTTCGGGCAGCGCTCGCAGCTGTGGTGGGACCTGCCGGTCCGCGAGTCGTTCCGGATCCTCGCCGCCATCCACGACCTGCCCGGCGACGTCGAACGGGCCCGCACCGGCGAACTCGTCGACCGCCTCGAGATGGCCGAGTTCCTCGCCATCCCCGTCCGCCAGCTCTCCCTCGGCCAGCGGATGCGCGCCGAGATCGCCGCCGCCCTGCTGCACGCCCCCCGGCTGATCATCCTCGACGAGCCGACGATCGGCCTCGACGTCCTGTCCAAGCAGCGGCTGCGTGAGTTCCTCGTCGCCGAGCGGGCCACCCATGGCACCACCCTGCTGCTGACGACGCACGACATGGGCGACGTCGAGCGGCTGTGCGACCGGGTGCTCGTCGTCGACCGCGGCCGGCTCGCCTACGACGGCGACCTGCCCGGCCTCGGTCGCACCACCGGCGCCGAACGGGTCCTCGTCGTCGACCTCGTCGCGCCATCACCGGACCTCACCGCCATCCCCGCGGCACGTCACCTCGACAGCGAGGCCCACGGCCTGCGCCAGCGTCTCGCCTTCGACCCGGACCTGACCACCGCCGCCAAGGTCTTCGCCGCCGTCACCGAACGGGTCGACGTCCGCGACTTCACCATCGCCGAACCCGACATCGAGGACGTCGTCCGCCGCCTCTACGCCCGCCAGGCCAGCGGCTGAGACCGAGGCAGGACAGGAACGACAGGAAACGACAGGGCACGGCATGGGCGGGCCAGGCCGCGACACAATGCCGGGCGTGGAGATTCCGACGCTGACGACCCGCAGGCTCATCCTGCGCCCGGGCGACAGCGGCGACGTCGAGGCCCTGACCCGGATCTGGTCGGACCCCGAGTTCGCCCGCCATCTCGGCGGGCCCGTCACCCTGCCTGACGCGGTGTGGCACCAGCTTGCCGGCTGCCTGGGATGTTGGCAGCTCACCGGGGTCGGCCCCTGGTGCGTCGTGGAGCGCGACACCGGGACGCTCGTCGGACGTGCCGGGTTGTGGGACGAGCCGGGCTGGCCGGGAGTCGAGGCGATCTGGTTCATCGGCCGGCCCTGGTGGGGGCGCGGGTACGCGACCGAGGCAGCGGCGGCGTCGATCACCTGGGCGTTCGCGCGCCGCCCGGAGCTGGACCGGGTCGTCGCGGCCATCGTCCCGGCGAACGACGGCTCCCTCCGGGTGGCACGCCGCCTCGGCATGACCCGCACCGCCACCGCCTACCTGCACGAGGAGCCGCACGCCCTCTACGCCGTGTCCCGCGACGCCTGGGCCCGGCGCGCTGCACCCGGCGAACTGTGAGCCGGCGCCGCCTGTCCGCGGCGTCCAGGAACCGCGAACTGGCGACACGGAGCCGCAGCGGGGCTGTCAGTCCTTCGGGGTGGCCCAGCGCACGGGGCCGCTGGCGGTGTGCTGGGAGAGGAGGCGGTCGCCGGTGCCGTCCGGGTTGACCACGCGCAGCGGGCCGCTCGCGGCGAAGAACTGGCGCACGGTCGCGTCCTGCACGTAGACGATCGCGCCCTGCGGGGACCAGCCGGGGTGCCAGGTGCCGGTGCCGGCGATCTGCCGTGCGGCCCCGCCGTCCACGCTGATCACGTGGACACCGCCCGCCGAGCTGCTGAAGACGATCTCGCGGCCGTCGGGGGAGAAGGCGGGCTCCACCGCGGCGGCCCCAGGCACCGGCGGGCCGGTCAGCACGCGGTCGGCGCCGTCGAGGGACAGCAGGTGCAGCGACTGGTCGTTGCCATTGCGGTAGACGAGCCGGTTGCCGTCGGGCGCCCAGGACAGCTCGTACGCGCCGCGCACCGCGCTGATGCGCCGGCGGTTGCCGCCGCCCGCGTCGACCAGGTACACGCCGCCGATGTTGCGGGCGTAGGCGAGGGTGCGACCGTCGGGGGAGAAGACCGCGCTGTCCGAGGAGCCGTCGGGCTCGTCGGTCACCGGGTGGGCGTCGGTGCCGTCGGGGCGGACGCTGACGATCTCGCCGTCGGTACCGGTGAACACGACACGGCTGGCGTCCGGCGCCAGCGCCGGCTTGTCGCCGGTGCCGACCTGACGCTCGGCACCGGCGGGGCTGACGACCACGATCGGGCTCTCGTTGATGGAGCTCGTGTCGTCGTACCGCTTGAAGACGTGCCAGCCGCGCGCCTCAGCGTGGGCGCCGTCGCCGACGCGTAGCTGCACGCGGCTGCCGCGCGCGACGCTGGCGCCCGCGGCCGGGGTCGTGCTGAGCACGCGGCCGCGCTGCGACGGCCCGCTCGCCACGGTGACGGTGTCCACGACCAGGCCCGCCCGGCGCAGCAGCGCCGCCGCCGTCGTGGAGGCGCGTCCGGTGTAGTCAGCGAGGGTGATCGACGCGCCGGCGCCGGTCGTCGCGGTGACCACCGCCGTCGTCCCCCCGCCACCCGACGGCCCGCCCGCGGCGGCCGAGCCGCCGCCCCCACCACCCGGATCGAGGACCACGACCACCACCACGACGAGAGCCACCAGCGCCCCGACCGCCGCCACGACCACCGTGACCGGCGCGGGCACGCGGCGCCGCGCCTGTCCCGCCGCGGATGGCTGCACGGCGTTCGGGTGGTGCGCGGTGACCGAGGGCGGCGTCGGCGTCGGAGCTCCTGCCCACGTCGCAGGGGCGGGAGTTGCCGGCGGGTCCGAGGACGGCGGCGCGCTGGATGGCGGCGGCGCCATCCAGCGCGGTGGAGCCGCGGGTGGCGGTGTCCCAGACGGCGTCGAGGGCGGTAGCGTCGCCGGTGAGGACTGCGGGGCGATGACAGTCCGGCCCGGGAGCGGTGCGGGCGGGGCGATCGAGGGCGTGAGCGCCGGCGGCGGGGGTGTGGCGCCGGTGAGCCGCAGGAGCAGGGTGGTCGCGGTGGGGCGCAGGGTGGGGTCGCGCTGCATCGTCCACTCGACGATGGCGCGCAGCGACGGCGGCAGGTCGGAGGTGTCGGGCCGTTCGTGCACGATCCGGTAGAGCAGCACCGGGGTGACGGCCTCGCCGTGCGGGGACCGGCCGGTCGCGGCGAACAGCATCACTCCGCCCCAGGCGTAGACGTCGGCCGCGGGGGTGAGCGCCTCGCCGAGGGCCTGCTCGGGGGCCATGTACGCGGGGGTTCCCAGCACGCCGCGCTGGGTCAGCGTGGTCGTCGCCTCCAACGCCCGGGCGATCCCAAAGTCGATGACCCGGGCCCCGGAGGACGACAGCAGGATGTTGCCGGGCTTGAGATCGCGGTGCACCAGGTTCGCGCCGTGCACCGCCGTCAGGGCGCTGGCGACCGCGACGCCGAGCCGGTCCAGTTCGGCGGGCGGCAGCGGTCCGGTGCGCCGGACATGGTCGGCGAGCGTCGGACCGTCGATGAACTCGGTGACCAGGTACGGCTCGGGGCGGTCGGTGGCGACGTCGAGCACCTCGGCGGTGCAGAACCGGGCGACCCGCTGGGCGGCGTGCGCCTCCCGCAGGAAGCGGGTGCGGAACTCCGGCTCGCGGGCGAACTCGCGGCGGATCACCTTCACGGCGACGGCCCGCCCGTCAGCCGCCAGGGCGTAGTAGACGGTGCCCATTCCGCCGACCCCGAGGCGCCCGGCGATCCGGTACGGCCCGACCTGCGCGGGGTCGCCGTCCTCCAGCGGCTCGACGACGGGAGGGACGTCCGCCATCGCCGCTCCCGTCCATGCCGTCGTGCCGCACTGGTCTCGTCCCGTCTGGTCCCAGTATCGCCGGACCCGTCACGGGCCTGGACGCGGCCGTGTCGACTCACCGGTCCGCACCGCCCGAGCCGCGGGCCAGGACCGGCTCGCCGTCACCGCTCTTCGTGGCGCGGCCTGCCGTCGTCACCGCCGAACCGGGCGCGGACGCGGGCCGTGACGCGCGGATGAGGAGCAGGGCGGTGGCCGCCGCGCACAGGGCGAGCGCGGCCAGGACCCAACCGGTGCCGTGCTCGGCGTGACGGGTCGCGCCGCCGTCGCCGGCGAGGCCGAAGAAGACGGTGCCGACGGTCGACACGCCGACGACGAGACCGAGCTGCATCACGGTCAGCAGCAGCCCACTGGCGTCGGCCGCGTCCGCGATCGGCACGTGCGCGAGGCCGACCGTCATGATGATGGACATCACCCCGAGCCCGAGGCCGACCAGCGCCGTCACCAGCGCGTAGGCGACGCCGCCGCCGGCCGTCGGACCGAGGAACAGGTAGGCGACGCCGGTGACCGCGGGCCCCGCGGGGACCACCCGGACAGCCCAACCGGCGGGCAGGCGCTGCCAGGTGAGGCCGACCAGGGCGAAGGCGGCGACACAGGGCACGAACGCGAGTCCGGAGCGCAGCGGGCTCAGACCCAGCCCGCCCTGCAGATGCAGGGTCGTCGTGAACAGGAACCCACCCCAGGTGCACATGGCGAGCATCAACACGGCGGCGGCGGGCCGCAGACCGGGGGCGCGCAGTGCGCTCACCGAGAGCAACGGGTGCCCACCGCCGGCCGCGACCCGCCGTTCGACGGCGACGAACACCGCTCCCAGCAGTGCGGAGCAGATCAGCGCCGCGAACGTCCACGCCGGCCAGCCGAGATCGTGCCCGAGGACGAGCGGCAGGACGAACAGGGACACCGCCGCGCTGAGGACGAGCAGGCCGGGCAGGTCGAGCGGGGCGGCGCCCCGCGGCCGGTCGGCGGGGAGGGTGCGCGGCGCGACGGCGAGCAGCAGCACGCCGATCGGCACGTTCACCAGGAACACGGACCGCCAGCCCGACCCGAACAGACCGGCGCTGACGAGCAGCCCGCCCGCGGCCTGGCCGACGGCCACCCCGCCGGCGACCACCGCGCCGTAGAACCCCAGCGCCCGGGCCCGCGCCGGACCCTGGAAGTTCTGCTGGATCATGCTCTTGACGTCCTCCGCCGCGTGAACACGGGGGATTCCAACTCCTACACACCTACCAGGGGAGGTGCGCAGTGTTGGGGTTCACGGTTCACGGGCACGGCCAACGCCGTGCCTCCCCGCGCGGTCACGGCCCGTCCGGCCGCGATGTTCACCGCCGCGTTCACATCAGCGTTGGCGGTGTGTCCGCAGGTGGCGCACCGGAAGACCGCTTGGCTCTCGCGGTTCCCAGGCGCCGTATGCCCGCAGGCCGAGCAACGCTGACTCGTATAGGCGGCCGGGACCTTTTCGACTCGGCCGGGGGCTTTCTGTTCCAGACGTTGGACAAGCAGACCCCAGCCGCCCGCGAGGATCGCCCGGTTCAGCCCGGCTTTCTGCCGCACGTTGCGGCCCGGTTCGGCGACGGTGCCCCGCGCCGAGCGGGTCATGCCCCGGACGTTGAGATCCTCGACGCGCACCACGTCGAACCGGCGGGCGAGATCCGTGCTGGTCTTCTCGACCCAGTCCTTGCGCCGGTCAGCCTCCCGAGCCTGCACCCGGGCGATTTGGGCTTTGATCCGTGCCCGCCGGTTACTGCCCCGCTGGGCGCGGGCGAACCGGCGTTGGAGACGGCGAAGCCGCGCGGCCCGCGCCGGTCGCAGCCCAGGGCAGGACAGCAGGTCACCGGTGCTGAGCGCGGCCGACACCGTCACACCCCGGTCGACGCCCACGACCCTGCCGGTGCCGGGTGCCGGTACCGGATCAGGCACCGCGGTGAACGCGACATGCCAGCGGCCAGCCCGATCCCGACTGATCCGGTAGGATTTGAAACCGGGAACGATCCGGGACACACGGAACCTGACCCAGCCGACTTTCGGTACCCAGCATCGGGACCAGCGCCGGTTCAGCTTCTCGACCCGGGCGTTCCTACCGACGATCTGGAAGCCTTCCGACCGGCCACGCTTGCGGAACGTCGGCCTGCGATGCGAACCGTGGAAAAAGTTCCGCATCGCCTGGTCGAAGTCACGCAGGGCCTGCTGCTGCACGGTCTGCGACCCGGCACGCAGCCAGCCGAACGCGGCACGGGCCTCGGTCAACTGCCGGCACCGTTCCCGATGGTCCGGCGCCTTCCCCCGATAGCCCGACCACCACGACTGCTGTTCCACAGCAAGATTCCACACGAAACGCGCATGCCCGCAGTGCTCGTCAAGCCCAGCGGCCTGTTCAGACGTCGGCGAAAGCCGGTAGCGGGACACACTCCTATTCTACGGAAAGGATTCGATCATGCGTTCCAACGCTGAACACCGTTTCCTCTCCGACCTGAAGGTCGGAGTATCCACGGCGCAAATCCGATGACGACGCCCCCGGCTCCGGCGATACCCCCGGCGTCGGCGCCGCACACTGGGCCGGCCGCACGCACCGGGCCGGAGACGCGCGCGGGCGGCGGGCGGTCCGGGACGCGGCGGCGCTCCGAGCTCGCGTCGTTCCTGCGCAGCCGGCGCGAGCGCATCACCCCGCAGGACGTCGGCCTGCCGCCGGGGCCGCGCCGGCGCACGCCGGGCCTGCGCCGCGAGGAAGTCGCCCAGCTCGCCGGCGTCGGGATCACCTGGTACACCTGGCTGGAACAGGGCCGGCCGATCAACGCCAGCGTCCAGGTCCTCGACGCGATCGCCCGCACGCTGCGCCTCGACGCCGCGGAGCACCAGCACCCGTACCGCCTGGCCGACGTCGGCGCCCCCGCCGGCGCGCGGACGGGCGAGGCCGACGACGCGGACGCCGACGGCATGGCCGGCCAGGACGTGCGCGCCATCCTCGACAGTCTCGACCCGCTGCCGGCGGCGCTGGTCAACGCCCGCTCCGATGTCCTGGCCTGGAACCAGGGCTACGCGGCGCTGCTGCCCGCCGTCGTCGGCGCGCCCGCCGAGCGGCGCAACAGCCTGTGGGTCGCGTTCACCACGCCGCGCTGCTGCAACCCGCTGCGCAACATCGAGGAACAGGCGGCCGAGCACGTCGCGATCCTCCGGTACCGGTACAGCCAGCACCTGGGCGAGCCGGGCTGGCAGGACTTCATCCTGCGGCTGTGCGCCGCCAGCCCGTTCTTCGCCCGGCAGTGGGCGACCCACGACGTGGCGCCGACCCGGCCCTGCGACAAGGTGTTCAGCTATCCGGGGTCCGGGGAGATCGCCACTCGCACGACGAGTCTCGATCTCGCGACCCGGCCCGGCGTGCGCATGCTCGTCTACGTGCCCGTCGACGAGCGCAGCCGCGCGCGCCTCGGGTGGCTGCGCGAGCACCCGGAGGCGGCCGCCCCGCGCCACCGCCACTGACGCGGGCGACGCCGGGTGACGCGGGCGACGCCGGGTGGCGTGGCCGCGCGGGCCCGCCCGCCCCCCAGAGTTCGGGCGGGCCCGGGATCTCAGCCGCCGCGGCCGAACAGGTCCAGGTAACGGCGGGTGCTGTTCGGGTTCAGATCGGGGTTGTGCAGCGACGAGCGGACGTTGCCCGCCTCCGCGTTGTTGTAGTACGCCTCGTAGGCGAGGATGTCCTTGTTCGCGGTGAAGAAATCGTGCATCTTCTCCACCAGGAACGGGTTGTCACCGCCGCCACTGTTCGAATGCGCCACGCCCCATTCGGGCACCGCGAGCGCCTTGCCGTGCGCGCGGGCGAAGTCGGCGATCGTGCACAGCCCGGAACGCTGGTGACACTGGCGATCCCAGGTTTCCTGTGAGGTGGACGGCGGATAGAAGTCGTAGCTGTCCACGCTCACCACGTCGACGTAGGCGTCGCCCGGGTAGGCGGCCCACACGTCGGTGTCGCTGTGCGGCAGCGTGTCCTGATGGGCGGTCATCGTCCATTCGATCCTCGCGTGCGGCGCGGTCGAGCGGATCGCGGTCACCGCGTGCTGGAAACAGCTCTTCCAGGCCCGCGGGTCGCGGACGTACCACCAGAACCAGGCGCCGTTGAACTCCCAGCCGAGCCGGACGTAGGCGTCCCCCCGACCGTTCTTCGTCAGGGTCCGCCCGAAGTCGGCCCAGTGACCGTCGTACTCGCCGCGGGCGCAGGCCTGCTCGTTGCCGTCCTGCGGGTAGAGCGGCTGGGCGACCGAGAGCTGACCGGGGAACGCGGCGCGGGTGAACGCGCCTACCGGCCAGGACGCCGTCGTGATGCTCGGCCAGTCCGCCCGGTTGGTGAACACCACCGCCACGTCGACGGGCCGGCCCGTGAACGTCGCCCACGCGTTGACGTCCGCGGGGAAGTTGCCGTTCGCGCCCGACGCCCAGCCCAGGCCGGACTGGGCGGGCGCCCGGCTGGCCGGCGCGGCTCCGGCGGGCGGCGAGGCCGTCGGCGACGCCGGGCCCTTCGATCCGCCGGAGGAACAGGCCGCGAGGGCCAGCAGCACCGCCAGCGCCGCCGCCAGCACGCCCACGGGACCGCGCGCCGCGGCGCCCCGCCGGCCCCTCGTGCCGACACTCCCGCTCCGCCGCCCGCGTCGCGGCGGTGCCCAGCCGCACCGTCTCATCTGGTCCTCGGATCCCTCTCGGCGCTCCCCAGGCGGGACCTGCCACCGGTTCCGCCCCCCACAGCCCAACCATAACGTTACGTAAATGTCGGAACTGGCGGCCCCGTCGTGAGGTGCGCCGCTGCTGGCGGTCGGTGCGGCACCGGTCACGCGTCGTCGCTGTCGCGGTCGGCTCGGGGGAGTCAGGCCGTCCCGGCGGCGCGGGCGGCGGGCAGGCGGCGCAGCAGGTAGCGGTGGGCCGGCCGTTCGACGGTGTGGTGCAGGACCGCGGCGAGGGCGAGGGCGAGCAGGAAGCCGGCGAGCACCCCGAGGGCGGCGACGGGCGCGGTGGTCGCGTCGAACCAGCCGAGCCGGCCGCCCAGGGTCAGCGCGACGGGATGCACCAGGTAGAACGCGTAGGACAGCACGCCGAAGGCGACGAGTGGGCGGGCGCTCGCGGCGGGAAGCCGGCGGCCGTCCGCCTCGCGGGTGCCGACCAGGAAGATGATCGCGGCGAACGACGGCAGGGCGAGGGTGTCGATCAGTCCCTGACGATCGCCGTAGTCGTAGCCGAGTGCGATCGGAACGGCGAGCCAGCCGACGGCGAACACGCCGAGCGCCCGGCGCTGACCGGGGCGGCCGCGCACGCCGTCGCGGGCCAGCAGGCCCAGCACGATGCCCAGCACGAACTCCCCGAGCCGCACGGCCGGACTGGCGTAGGCGGCGAGATCGACCCGTGGGTCGATCGCCCCCGCGACGCAGGCCACCGCCGCCGTGGGCAGGACGGCGAACAGCGCGACGCGGATGCGGCCGGCGTTGTCGCGGGCCGCGAGCCGGGGATGCAGGAGCGGGAAGACGAGGTAGAAGAACGCCTCGCAGGACAGCGACCACAGCACCGCCCCGCCCCAGCCGAAGTAGATCGTCTGCGTCGGGATCCAGGCCTGGACCAGCAGCAGGCTCGGCAGGATGGCGACGGGCTGCGAGCCGAACCGACCGATCATCCCCAGTGGCCAGGCGACCGCGAGCCACAGTCCGATGGCGACGAGGTACAGCGGATAGATCCTGGCCAGGCGCCGCCAGTAGAACCGCAGCCGAGTGTCCGGCCCCGCGGCCCAGGTGAGGACGAATCCCGAGAGCAGGAAGAAGAACGTCACCCCGGCATAGCCGATGTTGCCGAGCGCGGCCACCGGCAGCGTGTCCCCGACGTCGGTGTGGATGTGGCGCAGGAAGACGAGGGCGGTGGCGACGCCGCGCAGACCCGTCAGGGCCGGCAGATTCCGCGCCGCCCGCGGGGACGCGCCGCGCCGGGCGTTCAGGCGATGCCGGCCGGACGGACGTCGCGTGCCATCGGCCGTCCCCGCTACCGGCCCAGCTCGCCCAGCCGGCACCGCTTCCGTCATGCCGATGCCTGTGGTGGCGGCCTGTGACGCGCCAGCCGTGGTCGTGCCGGTCGCCGCTGTCCCGGTCACCGCGGTCCTCTCCGGTCTGGCGGATGCGCGGAGGTCGGGCAGTTCCGGCATCGGGGACGACCGCGCTGCTCACACATCCCTTCTGCCCGGGGCCCACGGCGCATGCCCCGATCGGTGCGGGATCGACCATACCCTTACGTGAATGTCTGATCTGGGTCGGGGGTCAGGGGACCGGAGGTTCGGCGCCGGTCAGCCGTCGAACCGGGTGAGGTGCTCGACGGCGTCGCGCAGCCAGCAGTGGAAGTCCTCGAAGCGCCCGTCGGCGACGCACGGGGCCGCGGCGTCGCGGCGGACGATGACGACGTCGCCCGCGTCGGCGTCCCAGCACGCCACCTCGTCGTTGTCCCGGCGGGTCGCGAAGGGGACGAGGCGCGCGCCGGGGAAGTGGTCCCGCAGGCCGTGGTGCGCCGTGCGCAGCGCGTCGCCGTCCATGAGGATCCACGGTTCGAGGTTCGTCAGGCCGAAGGCGACGACGCGCAGGTACTCGGCCGGGTAGGAGAAACCGGGTGGCAGCTCCGCCGTCGGGATCAGGCTCGCCATGTCGACGTCTCTCCTGTCGGCTGTGTCGAGACGGTGGGTGCGGTGACGCGCGTGCGCCGGGACGGCCGTCGCGGCGGACGAGGCATGGATGGCCGGCCCGCGGGCGGGGCAGGTCAGGGCCGGCGCGCCGGCGGGCCCGCGTTGCCCCGGGCCGGCACAGGTGCCCGGGACCTCGCGGGCCCGCGCCGGCGGCGGATCTCGGGTCACGCAACCCGAGAACCGTCGCCGTCGAAGATCGGTCAGGCTCGCCGACCCGGGCCGGCTGCGGGCTACGCGGCTGGGGAGGTCGCGGCGGCGGCCGGGTCGGTGCCCGCCGTCATGCCCGCGGCGTCGCCGGCGGCCGGGGCGGCACCAGCCGCGGGAGTGGTCCCGGCGGTGGGAGTGGTCCCGGCGGCAGGAGTGGTCCCGGCGGCAGGAGCGGTGGCACCGCCCGCGGCCGGAGCCACCGCTGCACCCGCGGCCGGAGCGGTGGCCGCGGCGGAGGCCGGAGCCGCGCCGCCGAGGGCGATGCCCACGACGATGTCACCGTTGGTCTGCACGGTGATCGGGTTGGGCTTGCCGGTCAGGGCCTGGCAGTTCAGGTTGACGTAGGAGTCCGCCAGGCGCATGCCGAGGAACGTGAACAGGTTGGTCGCCGCCGCGGGGTCGGGGCTGGCGAAGGCGGTGAACTGGGCCTGGTCGAGCTGAAGCCGCGCCTGGCCGACCGTGATCATGTTGGTGCAGTACGCCTTGGCGGCCGCGGTGAGACTGCCCCGCAGCGGCGGCATGTTGGAACCGACGCGGTAGAGGTTGGTCTTCACCCGGCTCATCGTGTTGCCGACCATCGTCATCGGGTTGTTCGGCGGAACCAGCGCCACCGGCGAGGCCTGCAGGCCGGCCTGCAGCTCGTCGAGCGCGAGGGAGGTCGTGGGCGTCCCGTTGTTGGCGAGGTCGGGCGCCGTGAACGCGTCGCAGCCGATCGCCTTGTCGATGAAGTTCACCAGCAGGCCGTTGTCGCTGGCGTTGGTGAGGACCTGCGCTCCCTGCAGCGCGGCGGCGTTGGCGTCGGTGGCCTGCGCGGTGCGGCCGTCCGCGGTGAGCAGGTAGGTCGCGGTGACGTTGTCGCTCTGGTCCTGGTCGACGACGCCGAAGTCGCGCGTGGTCGGGCAGGGCTTGCCGTCGCCGGCGGTGGCCAGGGGCGGGATGGCCAGCTGGCCGGCCTTCACGGCCTTGTTCGCGGCGGCGAAGAACGCCGGCGCGTTGCAGTAGGCGAACTGACCGAACACCGAGTTGGGCGTGCCGTTGACGCACCTGCCCTGGGCCAGGCTGTTGCCCGACCCGCGCAGCCCGATGCGGCGGTTGCTGTGGCGCACCGTCACCTTGCCGCCGTTCTTCTGCAGCTTGAGGTTGTTGCCGTTGAAGCCGAACCACACGCCGACGACGGCGCCCCGCGGCAGGGCCGGGGTGACGGTCGGCGCCGCCGGCTGGGTGCCGGCGTCGATGACCAGCGGGTTGTAGACGGAGGCCTTGCCGGTGGCCGGGTCGATGATGGTGGCCTGGACGAAGGCGGCCTGATCCGGGTTCGCCTGGTGGCAGGTCCCGCCGGCCGCGGCGGTGAGCTGGTAGGGCGTCGCGAGTCCCTTGGCGGTCAGCGGGTTCGGCGGTACGACCAGCGTGCAGTCACCGGGCGCTGCCTCCGCGGGGCCCGCGGCCGGGTCGCCGTTGCCGGGGTCGGCCGGGGTCGGCGCGGTCGCGGCGATCTGGGCCTGCGCGGCGGCGAGACGGACGGGCGCCGCGGCGTTGGTCGCGCCGCCGCCGGTCACCGACAGCAGCAGTCCGATCAGCCCACCGATGGCGCTGGCCGCGCCGATGCCGACGATCGGCAGCCGGGCGGACCGGCGACGTCGACCCCCGCCAGGGGCTGCGCCGCCATTAAGGGCGCTGGCGCGCGAGCGGGACCCGCGGTGCCCACCGCGGGAGTCGGGCGATGTTCGAGACACGAGAAGGACCCTTTCGGGGTTGGCGCCAGGGCCGCGGGCAGACGACCGCGGCCGCGAGGGCGTGATGGCCCGCGGCGGATCAGCCCTGCGCGGCTGTGGCGTGAGGCGAGCGGCGGCACGGCGAGGCGGTGCCGGAACGGTGAGGCAGTGCCGGAACGGTGAGGCGGTGCCGGAGGCATGCGCCGACCACGAATGCCGCGGCATGCGGCAGCCGGCCGGTGTTGGTGGGACGCGACGCGATGGGAGGTGACGGGGCCAGCCGCGGGCGTCGCCCGCCTGGCCCCGCCGGTCGATGGGTGGCTGTCGGCTAGAACTTCTGCCCGGGGGCGGGCGGAACGGTCGCGAGGCGCGACAGCGGGGAGGTGGTGTTCGGCGCGACCGCAGCGGCGGTCGCCTGCGGTGCGACGGCCATGGGCGCGACAGTCATGGTGGTCGCGGCCATGGGTGTGGCCGACATCGTCGGCGCGGGCTTGACGAGCGGCTGCGGCGGCGTGTTCTTCACGACGACGGTGATGGCCTCGAACGTGGGCGACTGACCCCTGTGGAACACGGTCACCGTCAGCGTGTAGGTGCCGTTGGCCAGGGTGCGGGTGTCAAGGCGCAGGACGAACGGTTTGGTGGTGTCACTGCGGACGACCTTCGTGGGTCCGTCGATCGCGAAGACGGCCCAGGTCGTGTGTTTTGACAGGGTCGCCGGCCTGACGTTCACGGTGCCGTGCACGGTGTGCAGTGACCAGCGCCGGACCGTCGACGAGCTGTCGTTTACCGGTGTGGCATGCCGGACGAGCGACACCTGGTTCGCGGTGGACGCACCCTGCGAACGCAAGGTGAGTGAGGCGAGTGTCGCGCCTACCGCGAGTGTCAGGCCCACCAGAGAAAGCGATAGCAATCGCTTTCGACCAAGCATAGGGACTCCTACGGTGTCCCCCCCATTGCCGGGTGTAGCGGACGTGAATCATGGTAGTTCGTCGGATCTAGGTTGTCTAGTCCGATATGACTGGTTCGCCTGAAGGTTCCCTGAGAATCGATTCAGGGATTCCGGCGCTGTCGCCGGCTGGATTTCGCGGGCCCTTTCCCGGGGCGGGCCGAAGGGCTGGCGAACAGGTTTCGTGGGTATTTCTTGCCGAACTGTTGGATGTGCGGAGTCCGATGCTCTCGCCATGTTGGCCGGGTGGCGACGTTCACATCCCGTCCCGTCGGCTCGTGGGATGGGATGGTCCGGTGGCCGAGGTGATCGTGGGCGGGTGCGCCGGTGCCGTCGGGCCGGATGCGGTGCCATGGCTCGCGTGCTGGCTCCTCGGACAACCTGCGCGGGCCGCGGCGACCAGGGTGCTGGCGGTCGACGGCCGCTCCGGGGCGGGCAAGACGACCCTCGCGCGGGCCGTCGCCGCCCGCGTCGGCGCCGCGGTACTGGAGATGGACGACCTCTATGCCGGCTGGGACGGCCTGGCCGCCGGGATCGACCAGCTCGTCGACGGCGTCCTGCGGCCGCTGGCGCGCGGGGAGCCGGCCAGGTGGCGCCGCTACGACTGGCCGCGGGGGCGCTACGGCGGTGTGGTCACCCTGGATCCACCGGCCGTGCTGGTCGTCGAGGGTGTCGGGGCGGGCGCGCGGGCGGCCGGTCCGCTGCTGAGCGGGCTGGTCGTCGTCGCCGCGCCGGACGAGGTGCGCCGCCGCCGCGCGCTGGAGCGGGACGGCGCGACCTTCGCCCCGCACTGGGACCGCTGGGCCCGCCAGGAGGAGCGCTACCTCGCCGCGAACGACGTGGCCGGCCGGGCCGACGTCCTCGTCCACGGCGCGCCGGTGCCCGGCCCGCCGGCCGCTACCAGGTCGGCTGCCAGCGGCCGGTGACCAGGTCGGTCCACAGCCGGCGGATCGCGAGGCTGTTGCGGTCGGCGCGGGCGTGCACGTTGAGGTGCGGGGCGAGCGGGAACCGGGCCGGCAGCGTTTCGAGCAGTTCGCGGTCCTCGTTCTCCACGGCGACGTCGAAGGCCCGGATGTCCGCGGCGGGCCGGTCCGCCTCGCCGTCGGTGCGCAGCACGATCTGCAGCAGCACGCAGTGTGTGTCGTCGACCGGGGTGATCGCCTTGACCATCAGGTGGCGCAGGCCGTCGGGATAGGTGATGTGGATGTGGGCGTGGAACGGCGCGTACAGCCGCGAGACGGTGGTGCGCACGGTGGCGCCGAGCTCGCCGGGGCGTGACTCCACCGGCACCTCGCCGCGGGTGCGCAGACCGTGGGGCTCGCGGGTGACGACGGTGTCGGTGAGCTCGGGCCGCGCCGGGTTGCCGAACGTGCCGCGGTGGACGAACGCGATGTGGCCGGGATCGAAGTTGTTCTCCAACAGGTGCATCGCGGTGCAGGCGAAGGCGAACTCGTACTCGGGCACGACCCGCCAGGCCGGGTCGTCGTACTCGGGTAGTGGCGGGATGGCGACGACGGCATCGTCGTCGAGGCAGACCCAGACCAGGCCGTACCGCTCCCGCGCCGCGACCATGCTCAGCCCGCCGCGGGTCGGTAGCGGGGCGTCGGGAAACTGCGGGACCCACCTGGTCTGCCCGGCCGCGTCCCACTGCCAGCCGTGGTAGGGGCAGACGAGGTGGCAGTCGGTGATCCAGCCGCCCGACAGCGGCGCCTCCCGGTGCGGGCAGCGGTCCAGCGCCGCGCTCGGCGCCGCGCCGGGGGAGGCCCGCCACAGCACGAGCGGTGTGCCGAGCACCGTGCGGGCCAGCGGCTCGCCGCCCAGATCCCCGGCGAAGCACACGGCATACCAGAACCGGCGCAGGACGGGATGCTCGGAGATCACCAGATGGTCGGGGCCGTCGTGGCGGGTGATCCGCGCGCCGGTGTCGCCGGGCGGGACGGCGGGGCCCGGCGACACCGGCGCGGCGGCGGTTCCGCGAGCAGCCGAGGCCGGGATGCCGAGAGGAGAGGGTGTCACGAGGCGGACCGTTCCTTCGCTGGCCGGGTGGAGGCGGACACCGACCGCCGGCTGCCCACAAGGCCGCCCGACCAGCAAACCGACGGCAGGTGGCTGGTGGGTTACCGCCGGGTTCCGGTTCCGCTTCCCCGGCTGGTGGGCGGGGCCGGGGCGCGGGCCACGGCGTGCCTGGTGACCGGTGGGGGGTGGACGGTGCGGCGCAGGGCCGTACAGTCAGGCCGTGACGATGCCGGACAGTCCTGCGGTCAATGATCCCGGACCCTCCCCGTCGCCGTTCGCCGTCGCGGACGAGCGGGGCGGTGGGGGCCCCGCCACCGCGGGCGGCGGCATCGCGGCGGCGGCACCGTACTCTCCCGGGGAGCTGGTGGTGCACCGGTCGTTCACGACCAGCCGGCTGGTGTTCGTGCGCACCGCCCATGTCGTCGGCCACGACGAGCGCGGCCTGCGGCTGTGGATCCCGCACGGCTGCCCGATGGCGGTCGAGCTGAGCGAGGACGGCCGCGGGCTGCGGGACATGCCGTTCGCGGAGTGGATCCGCCAGCCGACGGTCATGACGACGTCGGTGTGGCGCGGGCCGAACATCTTCATGCTGGTCCCCCCGCGGGGAGCCAACTCGGTCTGGTGGTTCTGGGACTGGCAGGGGCGCTTCGTCCGCTGGTACATCAACCTGGAGCAACCCGCCGTCACCTGGCGCGACGAGGATCTCGTCGGCGTCGACACCACCGACCACGACCTCGACCTGTGGGTGACCCCGGAGCGCACCTGGGAGTGGAAGGACGAGCACGAGCTGGCCGAGCGGCTCGCCTTTCCCAACCACTACTGGGTCGGCGATCCCGACGCGGTGCGCGCCGAGGGGGAGCGGCTGCTGCGGCTGGTCGAGGCCGGCGCCTTCCCGTTCGACGGCACCTGGACCGACTTCCGTCCCGACCCCGGCTGGCGGATGCCGGACGCGCTGCCCCGCGGCTGGGACCGGCCGCGCGCCTGACCTGGCCGCGCGCCCCCGGCCGGCGCCGACCGCGCGGAGCTCAGCCACCCGCGCCGGCATCGGCGTAGGCCCATCCCGACCAGCGAAGCCCGGTGACGATGATGGCGGGCCCGCCCGGTGGAACCTGCCGGTACTGCGCGTACCGGGCGGCGAGGGCCGCGCGGGTCGCCGCGTGCTCGGCCTCGTCGGCCAGCACGATCCGGGCGAGCCCGTCGACCCGCGCCCACCACAGCCGCTCCCAGTCGTCCTCGTAGTGGTCGACCAGCAGGCTGACCCGCGGGTTCGCCGCGATGTCCCGCAGCCGCCGCAGCCCGGTCGACGTGGACTTCGGCTTGTGGTCGACGATGCTGACGACAGCCTCCGCCGGGGCGCCGCGGCCGCCGGGCGGCGCCCCGGCGGCGGCGAGGTCGGTGACCGCGAAGGTGACGGGCACGACGAGCGGCTGGCCGCCCGGCCCGCTGGTGGCCAGCCGCGCGACGCGCCCCGCCGCGAACCGCTCCCGAGCCTCCCGCGTACTGAGCCGCACAGTGGCACCGGTTCCCCGTCCGCCCGCCTCCACCCACGCCACCTCCCGGTCGTCCTCCGCGTCGCCGCTCCGCGCGCCGGTCCACGGGCTCGCGTCCCATGGCCCGGGCCGGCGAGTGGACATCGGATCGAACGCATGTTCTCATGAGGCATGCGTTGGGACAACCTCCGCCTCACCGAGGACGGGCCGCCGGGCGCCCCCGGCGGGCGCGCGCCGGCCCTGCTGGCGCGCGGCGCGGTCGCCCGTACGTTCGACACCCCCGAGTTCGCCGGGATGACCTTCTACGAGGTCCACGCGCGCACGGCGCTCAACCGGGTGCCGCCCGCCTCCCGGATGGCCTTCCGCTGGACGGTCAACCCCTATCGGGGCTGCTCCCACGCCTGCCGGTACTGCTTCGCCCGCTCCACCCACACCTATCTCGATCTCGACACCGGACGCGACTTCGACACGAGGGTCGTCGTCAAGGTGAACGTCGCCGAGCGGCTGCGCGCCGAGCTCGCGGCGCCGCGCTGGCGCGGCGAGCACGTCGCGATGGGCACGAACGTCGACCCGTACCAGCGGTGCGAAGGGCGGTACCGGCTCATGCCCGGCGTGCTCGGCGCCCTGCGCGACGCGCGCACCCCGTTCTCGCTGCTGACGAAGGGCACGCTGGTGCTGCGCGACCGCGAGCTGCTCGCCGAGGCCGCAGAGGTGGTCGACGTCGGCGTGGCGTTGTCGGTCGGCTTCGTCGAGGAGGACCTGTGGCGCCTGGTCGAGCCGGGCGCGCCGAGCCCGCACCGGCGCCTCGCGGCCTGCGCCACGCTCACCGAGCATGGCGTGCCGGTGCGCGTGCTGATGGCGCCGATCCTTCCCTTCCTCACGGACGCCCCCGCGGCGCTGGCCGCCACCGTCGAGGCGATCGCCCAGGCGGGCGCGACCTCGATCACCCCGCTCGTCCTGCACCTGCGGCCGGGAGCCCGCGAGTGGTACCTGGCCTGGCTGGCCGACTGCCACCCTGGGCTCGTCGAGCCCTACCGCGAGCTGTACGGCGCCGGCGCGTACGCGGCGCGTGCCTACCAGCAGCGGATCGCCGCCCAGGTCCGCGACCTCGCCGAGCGCGCCGGGATCGGCGCCGTCCGTCGTCCCCGGCGGCCCGTCGCCGCGCCGGCCCGAGGGGCGGGTTCCGCTGTGCCGGCGGTGGCGGGCGAGCAGCTGGCCCTGCCCGGGCTGGGGCGCTGAGATGGGCCTGGTGTCCGTGTCGCGCGCGGTGGTGCGCGGGGGTCTGGGCGGTGCGCGGCGGCTGTGCGCGACACTGGCGGGATGTCCGCCACGCTCGTCGCCTCCGGCCTCACCGTCACCCGCGGTGGGGCGACCGTTCTCGAGGGAGTCTCGCTCACCGTGGCGCCGGGTGACCGGCTCGGGGTGGTGGGTCCGAACGGCGTCGGCAAGTCCACCCTGCTGCGCGCCTTCGCGGGGCTCGTCCCGCTGGACGAGGGCCGCTTGGACCTGGCCCCGCCGACCGCCGGCGTCGGCCTGCTGCCGCAGGAGCCCGACCGCAGGCCCGGGGAGACCCTGCGGGCCTTCCTCGCCCGCCGCACCGGTGTCGCCGCCGCCCAGAGCGAGCTCGACGCCGCCACCGAGGCGCTCGCCACGGGCGCCGCGGCCGCGGACGACCGCTTCGCCGTCGCGCTCGAGCGCTGGCTCGCCCTCGGCGCCGCCGACCTCGACGCTCGCGCCGAGGAGGTCTGCGCCGACCTCGGCCTGCCCGCCGACGCCCTCGACAGCCCCACCACCGCCCTGTCCGGCGGCCAGGCGGCCCGCGGGTCGCTCGCCAGCGTCCTGCTGTCCCGCTTCGACATCACCCTGCTCGACGAGCCCACCAACGATCTCGACTTCGACGGGCTGGACCGGCTTGAACGCTTCGTCGCGCAGGTCTCCGGCGCCCTCGTCGTCGTCAGCCACGACCGTGAGTTCCTCGACCGCACCATCGACACGGTCGCCGAGATCGACCCGCACCGTCACGGCCTCACCCTGTTCGCCGGCGGCTGGACGGCGTATCTCGAGGCGCGTGAGGTCGCCCGGCGCCAGGCCCGGGACCGGTACGACGAGTACGCCGACCAGCGCGCGGATCTCGTCGCCCAGACGCAGCGCCAGCGGGAGCAGGCGGTGCGCGGCTCGGTGCGCGCCAAGCGGCGGATGCCTGACAACGACCGGGCGGCGAAGGGCGCGCGCATCGAGGCGGCCACGAAGAGCGCCGCCAGGGTGCGTTCCCTCGAGTCGCGCCTCGACCGGCTCGACGAGGTCGAGGAACCGCGCAAGGAATGGCAGCTGCGCATGTCGATCGCCGCCGCCCCGCGCTCCGGCGATGTCGTCGCGACCCTCACCGGTGCCGTCGTGCGCCGGCCCGCCTTCACCCTGGGGCCGGTCGACCTCGCCGTCGCCTGGGCCGATCGCATCGTGATCACGGGCCCCAACGGCGGCGGCAAGACGACGCTGCTGGGGGCGCTGCTCGGGCGGATCCCGCTCGACGGCGGCGGGCAGTCGCTCGGCTCCGGCGTGCGCCTGGGCGAGATCGATCAGGCCCGCGGCCTGTTCCGCGGGGACACGACGGCGCTCGCCGTCGCCGAGCTGGCGACACAGTGGCCGGCGAGCGAGGTCCGGACCCTGTTCGCGAAGTTCGGCCTCGGCGCCGACCAGGTCACCCGGCCGGCGTCCTCCCTGTCGCCGGGGGAGCGCACCCGCGCCGGCCTCGCGCTGCTGCAGGCCGTCGGCGTCAACTGCCTCGTGCTCGACGAGCCCACCAACCATCTCGACCTGCCCGCCATCGACCAGCTCGAACAGGCGCTCGCCGGCTACCCGGGCACCCTGCTGCTCGTCACCCACGACCGGCGGATGCTCGACACGGTCGCCGTCACCCGCCGGCTGCACGTCGCGGACGGCCAGCTGAGCGAGCGCTCCGTGTGATCGCCCGACCCCGCGGCGACGCCGGGCGGCAACCGGGTCGCAGTCGGATGGCGGACAGGGGGCCACTGGTCGCACGGGCGTGGAGAGTGCCAAAGTGGGCGGCATGACGCAGACCGTCCCGCCCGGCTGGTATGCCGATCCGAGCGGGCAGCAGGGGTCCCGATGGTGGGACGGCAACCAGTGGACCGAGCACACCCAGCCGGGCGTGCCGCCCGCGCAGCCGGGCGTGCCCGGCCAGCCCCACCACGCCGGGCCGCCGGTCCCGGGACAGGGTCCGGCCACCTGGGGGACGCCGCAGGGTATGCAGCCCCCGCCGGTGCAGACGAACCACAGCCCCGATCGGGTGCAGCGCCAGGTCCGCGAGCAGGCCGGGGTCGCCAACTACGGTGGCGGCGGCGGCACGCTGTTCAGCGAGCCCGTGCTCGTCGTCAACCAGAAGACCAAGATCATCGAGGTGACGAACGAGTACGCCGTCTTCGACCAGAACGGCAACCAGATCGGCTCGGTCGTCGAGGTCGGCCAGAGCGCGCTGAAGAAGGCCATGCGCGTGCTGAGCTCCTGGGACCAGTTCTTCACCCACCGGCTGGAGGTCCGCGACGCCGCCGGCGTCCCGCAGCTGATGCTGCACCGGCCGGCGAAGCTGCTCAAGTCCAAGGTCATCGTCTCGGCGCCGGACGGCACGCAGCTCGGCGTCATCGCCCAGCAGAACGTGTTCGGCAAGATCCGGTTCGACCTGCAGTCCGGCGGTGCCACCATCGGGGCGATCAAGGCCGAGAACTGGCGGGCGTGGAACTTCTCCATCGTCGACAACACCGAGACCGAGATCGCCCGGGTCACCAAGACCTGGGAGGGCCTCATGAAGACGATGTTCACCACGTCGGACAACTACGTCGTCCAGCTGCACCGGCCGTTGCCCCAGCCACTGCTGAGCATGGTCGTCGCGTCCGCGCTGACCATCGACACAGCCCTCAAGCAGGACTCCCGCGGCCTCGGCTGACCAGCGTCCCGGCCTGACCGGGAGTCGCCGCGCGCACCGGCCCGCGACGCGCGGCGGCGTGCCCGGACGCTCTCATGGGACTCACACGCGGGGTCCCTACGGTCGGCGCATGATGTCACGTGGGAGAGCAGGGGGCAGCGGTCGTCGGCGGGTCCTCGCGGCGAGCGCCTTGCTGACCGGCGCCGTCGTCGGTCTCGCGGCCTGCGGCACCTCGGCGCCGGGACCCGCCGTGGGATCGGCGTCCGGGGCCACGCCCGTGTCGACGGCGGCCGCCGCGGCGTCGGGAGTTCCGTCCGCCTCCGCCCGCCCGCCGGCGCCGCGGGCGGGCACGGTCGACCGGTCGCTGACCGTGGGCGGCCTGGAACGCACCTACCGGGTGCATGTGCCCGCCGCGGCGACGCGCGCCGCCGCCGGAGGGGCCGTGCTGCCGGTGGTCGTCGTGCTGCACGGCGGTGGCGGGTCGGGCCGCCAGGTGGAACAGCAGAGCGGGATGAGCGCCGAGGCGGACCGCGCCGGTTTCCTCGCCGTCTACCCCGATGGCACCGGCCGGCTGCGCACCAGTCTGCTGACCTGGAACGCCGGCACCTGCTGCGGCTACGCCCACCAGAACAACATCGACGACGTCGCCTTCCTCTCGGCCCTGCTCGACCGGCTGGGCCGCGAATACCCGGTGGACACCCGGCGGATCTACGTCACCGGGATGTCCAACGGCGGGATGATGTCCTACCGGATCGGCTGCGAGCACGCCGGGCGCGTCGCCGCGATCGCCGCCGTGTCCGGCGCACTCGACACGGTCACCTGCACGCCCAGCCGGGCCGTCCCGGTGATCGCGTTCCATGGCACCGCGGACGTCAGGGTGCGGTACGACGGCGGCGAGTCGTCGCTGGACAGCCTGCGCAAGGGCGAGGAGAAGGTCGACCGGTCCGTCGCCGAGGCGATGACGTTCTGGACCCGGCGCGACGGCTGCCCGGCCACCCCGACGCGTACCCAGCAGGGCGACGTGCGCCACGACGTCTACGGCCCGTGCTCCTCCGGCGCCGCGGTGGAGCTTTACAGCATCGTCGGGGCGGGGCACGCCTGGCCCGGCGGCACCCAGACGCGGGCCGAGGCCGACGCCGTGCCGCCGTCGCCGCACGCGTCCGCCGTCATGTGGGAGTTCTTTCGCCACCATCCTCTTCCCGCCTGAATGATCGCGCCGCCCGGCCGTCGGGACCGCGGGCGGCGCGGGGCGGACCGGGCACGTGCTGAACCGGTCGGGGCCGACCGGTTGGGGCCGAGCCGGTCGGGGACTGGTGCGGACGGACATGGAAGGCGGCACGTTCCGCACACCGGGCGATCCCCACGGTGGGAGACTGGGATCGTGAACGTGTTCGGGACAGGCCGGGACGGCCCGCCGTCGATGACCCCCGACGTGCGACGGGTCCTCGTCGTCGGCAGCGGCGGCGCGGGCAAGAGCACGCTGGCGCGGGAGCTCGCCCGCCAGGCCGGGCTGCCGGTCGTGCACCTCGACCGGCTGTTCTGGCGGCCGGGCTGGGTCGCCACGCCGGTCGACGAGTGGCGCGCGATCGTCGCCGGGCTGGTCGCGGGCCCCGCCTGGGTGCTGGACGGCAACTACAGCGGCACCCTTGACCTGCGCATCCCCGCCGCCGAGCTGATCGTGTTCCTCGATCTGCCCCGGCGGATCGCGATCAGCAGGGTGGTGCGCCGCTGGGCGCGCTGGCGCGGTCGTTCCCGTCCCGACATGGCGCCGGAGTGCCCCGAGAAGCTGGACCTGGCGTTCCTGGGCTGGCTGTGGACCTACCCGAGGGACAGCCGCGACCGGTTGCTGCGGGCGATCGACGCCCATGGCGCCGCCGCCCGGGTGGTGCGCCTGTGCAGCCCCCGCGAGGTGCGGCTGTGGCTGGGCGCCGCGGCGGCGCCGGGCCTGGTACGGATGCGCCCGCTGCCCGCCGGCCGGCTCGGTACCTGACGGGCGGCGGGCTCAGCCGCCCGCGGGCATCGTGGCGTCGAGGTCGAAGAGCAGGGCGCGGGAGCGGCGCCGGCCGGGACGGGGGCGGTCCGGGTCGGGCAGCCGGCGCAGCGCGTCCAGTGCGGGCTCGACCACGGTGGCCCACTCGGCGTCCGTCAGGTCCCACAGGTGGGACCACACCCGTCCCTCAATCTGCGCGCCGACCTGTGCGGGGGTGAGCGCGCCGCGTTCCTCGCGCGGGAAGTGGAAGTCCTCGACCAGGCGCAGGCCGTGGCGTGCGGCGGACGCGCGCAGGGTCTCGGCGGTGGCGTGGCGGGGCCCGCCCAGGCGCAGCGCGGCACGCAGCCGCTCCATGACGTCGCCGACGTCGCTGCGCTCGGCGATCTCGCCCGCCCCGACGGTGGCGAGCCGGCCGCCGGGGCGCAGCACCCGGGCGAGCTCGGTGAACACGCCCTCGGGGTCGCCGACCAGGTGCAGGACATGCACCGCGACGCAGGCGTCGACACTGTCGGCGGGCAGGGGCAGCGCCGAGGCGTCGGCGCGGGCGAGCCGGCCCGGCACCCGCTCGCGGGCGCGCGCCAGCATGCGTTCGGACAGGTCGACGCCCAGCAGGCGGCGCCCCCGGGCGGCGAAGGCCTGGGCGACCAGCCCGGTGCCCACGCCGATCTCCAGTAGCAGCCCGTCGGGCAGATGCGGGGCGAGCGCGTCGGCGACGTGCCGGCCGCGCTCCTCACCGCCGCGGGTCGCGTCGTAGTCGTGGGCGATGCGGTCGAAGTTCACGGATGTCGCCACACCACCGAGGCTATGCCGGCCCGCCGGCATCGATGGTGCGCTTTGGCGTAGCGTGCTCGGTCGGAACGGGCCGGACTCGCAGGCGGGCCGGACATCCTGAGGGCGAAGGGCCGACATGAGCGCAGAGATCATCGACGGTAAGGCCGTGGCCGCGCGGGTGCGGGCGGACGTGGCCCGCGAGGTCGCCGAGTTCCGCGCGGCCACCGGCCGCCAGCCGGGGCTCGCGACCGTGCTGGTCGGTGACGACCCGGCGTCCGCGGTGTACATCGGCGGCAAGCGCAAGGCGTGCGTCGAGGCGGGCATGGCCGACCTGCACCAGCACCTGCCGGC
Source organism: Frankia sp. RB5 (assembly GCF_059816245.1). Lineage (NCBI taxonomy): Bacteria > Bacillati > Actinomycetota > Actinomycetes > Frankiales > Frankiaceae > Frankia > Frankia sp. RB5. The sequence goes on along the minus strand of NZ_JCBATA010000031.1, from coordinate 33,637 downwards.
CGACACCGCGCAGGACAAGGTCGCCGCCCTGCTCGACGAGCTCGCCGTCGACCCGGCCGTGTCCGGGATCCTGCTGCAGCTGCCCGTGCCCGCCGGCCTCGACGGCGCGGCCCTGATCGAGCGGATCCCGTCCGGAAAGGACGTCGACGGCCTGACCACCGCGAGCGTCGGCCTGCTCGCCCGCGGCCTGCCGGGTCTGCGCCCCTGCACCCCGTCGGGGATCATCGAGCTGCTCGACGCCTACGACGTGCCGCTCGCCGGTACGCCCACGGTCGTCGTCGGCCGCTCCGAGCTGGTCGGCCGGCCGGTGTCCCAGCTACTGATCGCTCGTAACGCCACTGTCACGGTCTGCCACTCCCATACTCGTGACCTGGCCGAGGTCTGCCGCGGCGCGGACGTCCTCGTCGTCGCCGCCGGCCGCCAGGCGATCATCGGCGCGGACGCGGTGAAGCCCGGCGCGACCGTCATCGACGTCGGCATGCACCGCACCGAGCAGGGCCTGCGCGGCGACGTCGACTTCCCCTCGGTCCGCGAGGTCGCCGGCCGGCTCACCCCCGTGCCTGGCGGGGTCGGCCCGATGACGATCGCCCTGCTGCTGCGCAACACCCTGCTCGCCGCCCGCGCCGCCGCCGGGCTGAGCTAGTTCTGAGCTAGCCCGAGCTAGCCCCGCCGGTCGGGATCAGGACCGCAGGACGGCGGCCAGGTCGGGGCGGACAAGATCGCCCAGCCGGTTCCAGGGGGCCAGGACGCTCTGCGGGCCGAGGACGTAGGGCAGGTCGGCGACGATGACGACGAGGCCGCGCGGGTTCACCACGAACTGCTGGTAGTTCGCCGGCAGCGGGTCGGTGACCCCGCCGGTCGGCCCGCCGGGGAAACGCCGGTCCAGCTCCGCGCGGACGATGGACTCCAGCCGGCGCAGCCCCGCGCCGGTCGAGGTGAACACGTCCTCGATGTGGACGCGATCCCCGGTGCGCAGGTCGAAGACCAGGCCGGCGGCGAGCTCGGCGGGGTGCGCCGCGCCGGGCGGGTAGCGGTCCCCGCCGAACGACAGCGCCACGACCCGTGCGCCGATATGCGCAGCGCCGGCGGTCAGGTGCAGGGTCTCGTTCTCGGTGAGGCCCTTCTCCTGCCGCACGTACTCGTCGATGGCCGTGTTGACCCGCCGCACCACGACGGGATCGGGTCCGGACAGCACCGGGATGGTGGCGGTGTAGTCGGCGCCCGCGCGGATCCGCCCGCTGTCCTGGCGGATCGTGACGCGGTAGGCGGCGGCGCTCCCCGCCGCCGCGGTGGTCGCGCTCGCCGCGTCCACCGCCGACGTCGCCTGTCCTGCGGTTGCCGGGGCGGCGGCGGCCGTCTGACTCCGCGCCGTCCCGCCACCCGAGGCGCATCCGGCCGTCGTCAGGGGCGCGAGCAGGCCGCATCCCAGCAGCGTGATCGCCCACACACCGCGACGCAAAGGTCTGATCATGCCCTCATCGTGGCGTGACCTGCGCCTTCACGCTGCGACGCACGCGACAGCACAGCGGTCGCGCTGACGACGCCGGCTCGCGCTGACGACGCCGGCTCGCGCTGACGACGCCGGCTCGCCCTGTGCCGCCAGGTCGCGCGTCTCGGCGCGCGACCTACTGGTCGTCGTGGGTGTGGTCGTCGTGGGTGGCCATGCCGTCGGGATTCCAGTCCAGCGACCAGCCGTAGCGCGCGGCGGCGTCGGCGAGTGTGCCGGCGACGAAGTCGTCCTCGCGGCGGATGACCAGATCGTCGTCGACCACGTGGAAGGACGCCGCGACACAGATCTGGGCCGCGGCCGGCGCCTCGCCCAGCCGCATCGCCAGGTGGTGTTCGCCGCCGGCGGTTCCCACGGTCAGCGTCGGGCGCAGCTGTGCCCACGGTGGGACGGCCCGCAGGCCGTAGGCGACGACGAAGAAGCGGCGGAACGTGGGCAGGGAGGCCAGGTCGACGTAGAGGGTCTGCCCGTCCTGTTCGTCGCGTCCCGCGAGCCGCAGCACCTGACGGCGCGCCCCGGGCCCCGGGGCGCTCGTCGCGCGGCCGAGCGAGTGCAGCAGACCGGCCGCGCCGTCGCCGGCCTGCCACAGGCAGCCGAGATGCAGGTTGCTGGGACGGGGCAGGCCGGTGCTGGTGGTCAGCGGGGTCCAGCGCAGGGTGACGGTCATCGCGCCGGCGCCGCGCTCCTCGCTCGTCCAGATCGTGGCCGGATGGCCGTCGTCGAGCTCGGCGACCCGCTCGGCTCGCTGGCGGTGGCGGGACGAGTGCTCGCTGACCCGCGCCGCGGCGGGTGGTCGCCGCGCGGTCACCGGCCCGCCGCCGGGCAGATCCAGAGCGGAGCCGGTGGTACCCGGCGTGCCGACCGAGGCGGTCCCGCCGGGGCCGCCCAGATCGAGTGCGGAGCGGCCGGCGTGCGCCGGAGGCGGCGGAGGGGGTGTCGCTCGGTCGGTCTTCGACGGGCCGGGTGTCGGCGCGCTGCCGAGATCGAGCGGCGACCCGCCGGCGCGTGCCACGCTCGGCGGCACCAGCGGGCTCGGCGGCACCAGCGGGCTCGGCGGCACCAGCGGGGTTGGCGGCCTCGGCGGCGGTGATGTCGGTGTCGACGCCGGCAGCGGCGTGGGTGTCGGCATCGGTGCGGGTGCCGGCGTGGGGGAGGGCGGCCGAGTCGGTGCGGGGGAGGGCGGCGGAGTCGGCGCGGCGGTGGAGGCCGGTGCGCGCCCAGGGTGAGGTGAGGCGGGCGGCTGTGGGCGCAGGTGCGCGGCGATGGTGCGGCGGGTCCGGGTGGGGGAGGACCGGGCCAGGAAGTCGACGACGTCGGTGGGCTGGGCGAGCACCAGTCGGCCCTGGCCCGCGGCGCCCTGCGGTGCGATGGGGCCGCCGCCGCCGCCGGTGCCGTTCGCGGTGGCGGGGACGTGGCGGGTGGCGCGGCCGGCGAGCAGGCCGGGCAGGCCGTCGGTGTAGCCCTGCCCGACGGCGCGGAACTTCCAGCCGCGTGGGTGACGGTAGAGCTCACCGAAGATCATGAACGTCTCGCGGCCGGTCTCCGCGTCCACGGGACAGTGGACGACCTCGGTGCCGTCGGCGGACAGCAGCCGGATGTAGGCGCCGCGCACGCGGCGGAACGTCGGCCGCGCCCCGGTCGGGTCGACGAGCGCCGCGCCGATCAGGAGCCGTTCCACGTCCGGCGGGACGGCGCCCGGGGTGACGACGAGGCGGTCGGCGTCCCCGGACAGCGGGCGTCGGCGCGGCGCGGCGGCGGGACGTTCGTCGGGGTTGGGCACCTGCTGGGCCAGCAGGAGTCGCGGCGACGGGGGCGCTGACGACAGGGCGGCTCCGGTCAGGATGACGACGGTGTCCAGGTCCGCGTCGCCGAGGGCGGGGCCGTCGTCCCAGCCGAGCGTGACGGTCACCGCCTGACTGCCGGGCACGGCGTCGGCGAGCGCGAGGTTGCCGCCCTTGGGCAGGGTGCGGGTCATCCGTCGAGGTCGGATCGACGGAACTTGGCGTCCAGGAACCGGGCCTGGATCGCGAGCTTCGCGGCGTCGCCCGTGTAGACGAGGTCGGCCAGTTCGTGCGCGCCCTCGTCGAGCAGTTGGAGTTGGCGGACGAGGTCGTCGGCCGGGGTGGTGCCGGTGGGGCCGGGTCGCCCGGCGTAGCGGGCGGGCAGGGCGGTGAAGTCGGCGAGGGCCTGGGGGAGGTACTCGTCGATGATGGCGCCGAGGCCGCGCAGCGCCTCGTCGCTGGCCGGATGCCGCTCGACATGGCCCAGCAGCGGGCGCAGCACGTCATCGATGTCACGCACGGTGGGCACAGCACCGGGCGGCAGCCGTCCACCGTCCGCGTTCGCCCTGGTCACGTGCTCGGTGAGCGCGTGGCGCAGCCGGCGGGCCTGCTCGGCGCCGGCGGACGCACCCGCGGTCCGCGCGCTGGCCTCGTCGGCCGGGCGGGAGCCGTCGGGCCCGCGCTGCGACGCGTCGGAACGTCGGCGGAAGAACATCGCGCCTCCTCCCCGCACACCGCTCGTGCCCGCGCCCCGGCGTCAGCCCTCGGTCGCGCGCGCCCGCTCCAGGTAGGAGCGCGACCGCCCGACCTGCGTCTCCAGCGCGGTGACGGTGGCGGCCATGCTCTCCACCGCCTTGGCGCGGTAGCCGTCGATGGCGTCCATCGTCGCGAAGATGTTGTCGAACGCCGTCTGCAGCGCCTCGACGCTGACGGTGCTGGACGACGCCTGCTCCTGGAGCTGGCCCGACTGCTGGCGCAGCATCTCGCTCGTCGAGGTGATCATGCTGCTGGTCGTGGCGTTCAGCGCGTTGATCTGCTCGAGCACGAGCTTCTGGTTCGCCAGTGCCTGGGCGACGATCACGGCGGTGCGCAACGCGGCGACGGTGGTCGACTGGGCCCGGTCGACACCCTTGATCAGCTCGATGTTGTTCTTGCGGACCAGCTCCAGGGCGAGGTAGCCCTGCACGCTGACCGCGAGCTGGGTGAGCAGGTCCTGCTGGCGCTGGCGGATGGGGAACAGCGCGTCGGAGGTGAGCGCCTCGGCGGCGCTCGGCGCGCCCGGCCGCACCTGCTCGATCTTGGCGGTGACGGCGCCGTCGAGGGCCCGCGCGAGCGTCGCGTACTCGGTCAGCTTGCCCATGGCCGCCCACAGGTTCGCCTTCTCCTGCTCGATGGCCGCGTTGTCCTTGCGCAGCTCGTCCTGGCCGGAGTCGAGCGCCCGGATGATCGCGTCGAGCTGCTTCTGGGCGGACTGGTAGCGCTGGAAGTAGGCGGAGATCCGGTTGCCGAAGGGCACCACGCCCAGCAGCTTGCGTGAGCCGCGCAGGTCGGCCTTGCCCGGGTCGAGGTCGGTCACCGTCTCGCGCAGCTCGACGAGGGTGTGCGCGACCCGGGTCTGCGCGTCGCCCGACCCGCCGCGCCCGCGCGCCCCGGCGAGCGCCGCCGCCGGCCGCTCCAGCATCCGGTTCGACACCCGGGCGCTGGCGATGATCTCCCGCTGGCCCATCGAGGTGATGTCGTTGATCTTCTCCTGGAACGCCGGGCTGCGCGGGTCCAGCGCGGCCAGCTCGTCGGCGAAGCCCGCCGCCCGCGCCCGCAGCTGCACCCGGGTCGCCTCGTCGAGCGGCACCATGCTGTCGACCTGGTCGTCCGGGACGACCGGCACCGCCGCCGGCGGCGCGAGCTCCAGCACCCCGCCACCCACGCCCGGCGTGTTCGCGGTGACCGTGGGTGGTGTCAGCGTCCTGCTCAGATCCAGCTCCGACATGACCGCTCCTCCCCACCGCCCTACCCCGCGACGGCCAGCGCCGGACGGGGTGTGCTGCGTTCGACCCTACGCGAGTTACCCCAGGCGCAAGAGGTCCGAACGGGGACGCCGACGGTCGTCGATCCGACTCCGCCGGGCCCCTGGGACGGCCGTGCCCCACGCTCGGCTGGCCGGTTCCCGGGCCGTCCATACCGCCAGAAAGCAACCCGGCGCAGCGGGCGCCAACGTGCTGTCAACGCACCCGGACTCCGTTGGGATCCGGTGCCGGTGGCTGGCGGCCTATTCGCGACGAAAGGCGCCGGGTGGCCGTCCAGCCCCTGAGAAGTCGTGCTATTCTGTCGTCGATCAGTACTGCTGCATGATTCGGGGGATTTGTATGCAGTGTACCTCGTGTAATTCTATGAACGAAGAGGGGCGGACCTCCTGCGCCGCGTGCGGCCACGCGGTCGCCGTGCCGCGCGGTGGCGGTATCCGGTTCCGGAATCCGCGGATCAGGATGGCGGAGACGGCGCCGGAATACCGTTCCGACCTCACGCGTCACCTCTGTGTTGCGGTGCACCTCGACAGCAGGCTCGCGCAGGCGACCATCGAGGGCGTGTTTGGAAATCGGCGGAGGGTGTTTCCCGCCACCTACGGCGTCGACCTCGCGGTCGTGGCCCAGCATGCGATCGCCGGGCGCGCGCGGCATCTCCTTCGGGACTTCCTGCTCGCCGCTCTGTGTGTTCTTTTCGTCATCGGTGCGGCCCTGATACCGGTGGCCGCGACGTTGGTGCTTGTCTGCCTGTGGCTCGTGGTGCTCGGCGAGCTGTACGCGTCGCACACCTATGTGGAGCGGCGCCTGACACCGCAGGCCTTCGGTGAGCGCACCCCTCCGGTCGCCCTGAGTAGTCAGCAGGTGCGTCGCCTCGAGGAGGTCGAGGAGCAGGTCCTCGGCAATGTGACCGTGTACAGCGGGTACTCGCCGTTCGCGGGCAACGGGGACATCCTGGGGTCGTGGTCCTTCTCGATCGACGTCGAGAAGGGGACCGAGCTCGGCGGCCCCGCTCGTCCGTTCCGCAGTGAGGAGATCCGCCAGCACGTGGTCCGCGCGGTGGATGACCTGCAGTGGGCCGAGATCGAGACCGAGGAGCGCCTGTTCGTCAGTGGTCGCAACATTCGCAACGACCGCAGGTTCCTGCCCGACCCGGGGGAGCGCCCGGTCGTGAGACTGGAGCCGGACCAGCTGCGCGCATTCCAGGAGAGTCCGGAGGGGTCGGCGCGGCACTATACCGCCTTCTACGTTTCCGGGTGGCATGGTGATCTGGTGCTCGCGGTGTTCCTGCGTTTTGTCCTCCGTCCACGGAGCCTCTTCGTTGAAGCAAGCTTTTCGCTGCTGCCGCCACTGCAGGAGAGGTTCTACGAGCCGGACCTGAGGATGTCGTCGGGAAAGGGGTCCACGCTGAGTTTGTCCGGCGGTGCCCGGCTCCTCGTGAAATCGGCCGTGCTTACGCCTGGCCGGGTATTCTTGTGTTGGCCCCGGCTTGGCCAGGCAGCCCTGGGTCCCCTGCTCTCGGGTGTGCGGGAGATGTCGGAGCGCCGGGCCGTCGAAAATGGGATCAACTTCGATTTCGGTGCACCGAGAAGCGTGCGTGAGATGGCGTCCTCCGGTCAGTATAGAACATATTTTCAGCAACTGGACAAGGATATGTACCTCAAGGTTCTCGAAGGCCGTATCCTCGACGCGATCACCGAGTTCCTGGACACCCGGGGCGTCGACACCCACTCCCTGCGGGAGCGGCAGACCACCATCCTGAACAACGGGGTCATGGTGTCCGGCAACGCCAGCGTGCGGGCCGAGAGCCTGGCGGCCGGGCCCGGTTCGGCGGCGAGCAGCGTCCGGCAGTACCTGCGCCGTGCCGGAGAGAAGGCGGCATGACACCCGGGACCAGCAGAAACGATGGTATCCAGGTCAACGGTGGCGTGCTAGCCGCCGACGCGGTCGCCGCCGGGCCGGGCGCCGTGGCCCGCAGCCTCCATGTTCACCACGCGAGCCCGGGCGATGGCCGAGGAGCCGGGCCGATCGTGGACGTCGGCAACGACCGGGCAGAGGATCTCGGCGCGTCGGCTCCGCCGCACTACCGCCAGCGAGGCGACTCCGTCCGGGCATTGACCGAGGACGAGATCACCGCGCTCGCCGTCGTGTTCGCCACGCCATCGTCGGCGGTACCGCTGCTGCGCCAGTGTGACTTTCCTTTGCACCGGGCGCCGTCCTGGCAGGCGGATGACGCGCAGGAGTTCTGGACAGCGGTGAGCACCCTGCTCGACCACGGCATCGTGCACGAGGGCCGGCGCCGTCTGCTGGCGGCCGCCCATCGCCAGTTCCCGGCCCATCCCGTCTTCGCCCCTCCCACGGCCTGACCGGCGAGACGGCGCTTTCGACGCCACCACCCCACCGCGCATCATGCCGACGCGGCGCGATACGCGGTGGGGCCTGAGGCCTCCCGGAGAGGGGAGCCCGCGCGGCCTCAGGAGGCCCTCGGTGAGCGGAGGGCGGCTCGGCTTACGTTGCGCCGCATACGGACCGTCGGGGACGATGACGGCTGTCCGGCGGCGGCTCGCCCCCTGCGTCCGGCCCGCGAGGACAGCCCGTTCACGACCGTGGCGTTGGCACGGACGCCGGCGGCGCGCCTGTGCCCGGACGGGCCCTGACGAAGGCTGGTGGATTGAGCAGCGCACGCACTGGGTCGCCGGACAGCGCCCACGCCCGGGAGTTCGCCGACCTCCTCGGCGTCGCCCCGGTCGACACCGACCTGTTCGAGGCGCTGACGCCGGCTCGCCCGGGCCTGCCCCGGCTGTTCGGCGGTGACGTCGCGGCTCGGGCCCTGGCGGCCGCGCAGCACACCCTGCCCGCGTTCCGCCCGGTGCACGCGCTGCACGGCTTCTTCCTGTTGGAGGGCCAGCCCGGCGAGCGCATGCTGCTGCGGGTCGAGCGCGTCCGCGACGGCCGTTCCTTCGCGACCCGGCAGGTCTCGGTGACCCAGAACGGCCGGACCATCTTCACGCTGACGGCCTCGTTCCACCGGGAGGAGACGGGGGCGGACCTCGCCGTCGCCTTCCCAGCGGGGATCGTGCCGCCGGAACTCGCCGAGCACCATCCCACCGACGTCGACGACTTCCCGGCGCGCGAGCCGCTGGACGTCATCGAGCTCCTGCCGTTTCCCGGCACCGAGGTCGGCGTCGGCATGCAGCGCCGCGTCTGGATGCGCAGCCGCGCGCCGCTGCCCGACGACCCTGCCGTGCACACCCGGGCGCTGACCTACGCCAGCGACTTCAACACCGGCCACGCGGTCGCCCGGGCCGCCGGCATCGAGCCCGCCGACGCGATAGTCGCCAGCCTGTCGCACTCGCTGTGGCTTCACCGGCCGTTCCGGTTCGACGACTGGATCCTCATGGAGATGTCGTGCGACGCCGCGGCCGGCGCCCGCGGCCTGGTGTCCGGCACCGCGCACACCCGCGACGGCGCCCACATCGCCACCTACACCCAGGAGGTCCTCCTGCGCATCCGCCGCCCCGACCACTGATCCCGGCGCCAACCCTGGGCTGGGCCATGTGTAGAGCTGTGATCTCCGGGGTCGCCTTCGTGAGATCCGCGTGCGCCCCGCAAGCCGCACACCGGGCGACCTACGCGCAGGGGAGAAGAGCACCGTGTCGCGAACTCCGCGTGTCGTGTCTTTTCCCGGGATGGTCCTGCGCTGGACAGAAACGCATGGGCGGCGAGTTCGAAGGCCTCGCCCACGTCGGCGTTGGAGGGTGCCTCGGACTACTGGTGCGTCTGACGCGACCGGGGGTCTGCCAGGACGTGATCTCCGCCGTGCGGCGGGTGCCCGGCGGCTGCCGGCGGTCAGGCGGTGGCGGTCTCGGGCGAAGGCCGCATCCGCCGCTCCCTGCTGGAGATCCGCGCCCTGCCGGGCGACCCGGCGTAGCCCGTGATCCCCAGCCCGGCACGGCGCGGACACCACGGGCGTCCGGGGCCGGACGCGCGCCGGGCGCCGGATCGCCCTGGGCGCCGTCACACCTGGGTCTGGGGCGCGGCCGTCATCGAGGGGCGGGCCATGCTGAGTCCGACGGACGCCACGGTGGCGAGGACGAACAGGGTGGCGAACAGGGCAGTGCCCGGGTCGCTGCCCTCGAAGTACACGGGGATCGCCACGGCGCCCGAGACGATGCGGCTCGCCGCGACCGCGCGCAGCGCGACCCGCGAGCTGCGCCGCCACCGGACGATCACCGCGACGAGCGTGACCGCGCCCATGAGGGTGCTGGTGAGCAGGATGTACAGGTCGCCGCTGAAGAGCGCGAGGTCGACGAGGGCAAGCACCGTCGCCAGCGCCAGACCGACCTTGTTCGCCCGGGTGAGAGTGGTGTTCATGTCCATGTCCTTTCGGTGCGGTGTGTGTCGCCACTCATGGTCGGCTTACGGGCCGCCGACGACCCGGGGGCGCGGTCCCGGTCGCTCGGGAGGTTCTCCGGGCGCTCTGGGGGCCAGCTCCCAGGGACATCTCCCGACCCGGGCGTCATCATCATGCTGTGAGCGGTGATCCTGTGCTTTCGGCGGACGTGCCGCTGCGCGTCCTGCTGGCCGATGACCATCCGATGGTGCGCCGCGGTATCGCCGCGCTGCTCTCCACGCTGGAGGGCGTCGAACTGGCCGGCGAGGCCTCGACCGGTGCGGAGGCGATCCGGGAGGCCGTTCTGCTCCAGCCGTCGGTGGTGGTGATGGATGTGCGGATGCCGGACATGGACGGGGTGGAGGCGACGCGCCGGCTGGCGGCCGCCGTACCCGAGTGCGCGGTGCTCATGCTCACCATGTTCGAGGACGACGAGACGCTGGTGGCCGCGATGCGGGCCGGCGCCCGCGGCTACCTGCTCAAGGGCGCCGACCAGGAGGACATCCTGCAGGCGATCCGGTCGGTGGCCCGCGGTCAGGTCGTTCTCGGACCCGGTGTGGCCGGGCGGCTCCTCGATCAGCTGGCCGCGCCGGGCGCGGGTCCGGCGGCACCGTTCCCGGAGCTCACCGCGCGCGAACGGCAGATCCTCGACCTCGTCGCCGCCGGGCGGAACAACACCGCGATCGCCGCGGAACTCGGCGTCGCGACCAAGACGGTCGTCAACCACATCACGGCGATCTTCGCCAAGCTGCGGCTGGCGAGCCGCGCCGAGGCGATCGTGCGGGCCCGCGAGGCGGGCCTGGGACGAACGGCGCCCTGACCGTGCGCTCGACGGGTCCACACCCACGGCCGGGGCAGCCGATCCGCCGGTGGGCCGGGGCAGGCACGGTCGTCGCCGTCGTCGCCGGGACGATCGCGCTCGCCGCAGCGTCCACGCCCCGCTGGGTCGTCCTCGACCTGCCCGTCGGGCTGGCCTGCGCCGGATCGGCCGGTGCGGTGCTGGCGACGCGGGGTCGCCGCGACCGCGTTGGCCTGCTGCTGGCGGCAACAGCCATGATGATGGCGGCGAGCGTCGCGGCGTTTCTGCTGGATCAGGCCGGGCTCGGCGTGGCCGGGTACCTCGGCGGACCGTTCTACCTGGTCGCCGTCGGCGTGTGCGCGCCGGCCGCGGTGGCGCTGTTCCCGACCGGCCAGGTGTCGGGACCACTGCCGACGGCGAGTGCGGTCGTGGCCGTCCTCGCCGGCGGACTGAGCGCGGCCACCCAGCCGCACCCGGCGCTCGCCCACGCCGCGGCGGTCGCGGCCGGATGTGCGCTGCTGGTCGGCGGCTGCGCGCGCTTCGCCCGGGCGCCGGGCGAGGACCGTCGGGCGCTGCTCTGGTTGGCCTGGGGCTGCGCGGCGGCGGCCGTCCTGGCCTTCCACGTGGGGCAGGCCGCGGCGGCGGTGTTCCGCAGCCCGTCGGTGGCGACCGCCCTGCTGGCGCTGGGGCTCGCGATCCCGCCCGTCTGCGTGGCCCTGGCCCGTGCCGGCTCCGACCGGGTGGACATCCGCTGGCTGATCCGGTGCACGACGGAGTGGACGGTGTCGATCGAGGTCGCCGTGGCCGTGGCCGGTGGCCTGCTGGCCGCGCTGGAGATCGCCACAGACCAACCGCCGGACCGGGCCGCCGCCACGGTGGTGTGCGTGGTGGTCGCCGTCGGATTCCCGCCGCTGCGCCGGCGGGCCGGCGCGGTCCTCGACGACGTCCTGTTCGGCGGACAGGCGGATGCCGTCGTGGCGCTGCGCGGGCTCGGGGAACGGCTGGATCGGCGCGGCGGGCCGGGAGAGTGGCTGCCGGTGCTGCGCGCCAGCCTGGCCCTGCCGTTCCTGGAGCTGCGCTCCCAGGGCGAACGGGTCGCCGTGGCGGGCACGCCCAGCGCGACCACCGTCGCCGTCCCGCTGGTCGCGCGGGAGGATCGCGTCGGCGAACTCGTCGTCGGCCTGCCGCCCCAGGTGGCGGTCCTGCCTCCGGCCACAAGCACCGTCCTGCGCCTGGTCGCGACGCCGCTGGCCCAGGCGCTGCGTGCGGAGCACCTGGCCGAGGCGCTCCAGATCTCGCGCGGGCAACTCGTCGGCGCCCTCGAGGAGGAACGCCGCCGGCTGCGCCGCGACCTGCACGACGGACTCGGCCCCGTGCTGACCGGGATCGCCTACAGTGCGGACGCCGCCCGCAACCTCCTCCCGTCCGACGGACCGCAGCGGACGGCATCCGAGCGCGCGCGGGACCTCCTGGCGCAGCTGCGCGCCGACGCGGCCGGGGCGATCTCCGAGGTCCGCCGGATCGCCTACGACCTGCGCCCGCCCGCCCTCGACGAGCTCGGTCTGGTCGCCGCGATCCGCCAGCGGGCCGGGCGGCTGGCCACGCCCGACGGGCGTCGGGTCACGGCCACCATCGACGCGCCCGCCGCCCTGCCTGCGCTGTCCGCCGCGGTCGAGGTCGCCGCCTACCGCATCGCCGTCGAAGCGATCGCCAATGCCGCCCGCCACTCCGGCTCCGCGGAGGTCCGGCTCACCCTGCAGGTCGGCGCGTCCACGCTGCGCATCATCGTGCGGGACGCCGGCACCACGAGCCATCCCTGGACACCGGGCGTCGGCATCCAGTCGATGCGCGAACGGGCCGAGCAGCTCGGCGGCACGCTCGCCGCGACGCCGAGCGCCGACGGCGGCCAGGTCCAGGCCGCCCTGCCCCTCGGCTCCCGCCCGGGCGAGGACGAGGAGCCTGGGGCGGACCAGAGGACAGGAGCGGAGAAGGGGTCAGGAGCGGACGAGGGGCATGACCTCGTCGCAGAACAGGCGTAGTTCCTCGTCCCGGGTGGACTCCTCGTGGCCGACCGACTGCCAGCCCGTCGACGACGCCTACCCCGGAGTCCTGGTCCGCACGTCGTCCGGCCGTCCGACAGCCTCGCCCGCCTGATCCGGTGCGTCGCCGAGGGCCGCGGCGAGCAGGATGGCGACGGCGGCGCGGGCGTCGGCGGCGATGGCGGGGTCACCGTCCATACGGACGGACAGGTTGGCGCCGTCGTAGAGGAGCTGCAGGCCGCGGGCCAGGGCCTGCGGGTCGGGGGCGCCGGCGGCGGTGGCGAGGTCGACGAACAGGCCGCGCAGCCAGGAGCGGTAGGCCGAGGCCGCGTCGTCGATCGTGCCGCCGGGGGACGCCTCGGCGCTGGCGGCGATGAAGGGGCAGCCGCGGTAGCCGGGCTCGGCGAATCGAGCGGCCTGGGACGCGAAGACCGCGAGGATCTTCTCTCGCGGGTCGTCCACCTGCGCGACGGCGTCGCTGATGCGGCGCGCGATGGCCTCGTGCCGGGCCGACAGGTACGCCTGGATGAGCGCGTCCTTGCTGCCGAACGTCTTGTACAGCGACGCCTTGGCGACGCCGGCCTCGTCGATGATGCGGTCGATGCCGACGGTGTGCACGCCCTCGGCGTAGAACAGCCGGCTCGCCGTGTCGAGCAGCCGCTCGCGAGCAGTGGGCCGGACACCTCGCCCGGCTGTGCCGTCCCCGCCGGCCGACGCGTTCATGCCGGCCGACGTGTCGATGCTGGCCGACGCGTTCATGGCGGAGTCGTTCCTGGTGACCGCTGGCATGGCCGATGCCCCTCCCGCGTCTGGTAGACCGCGCTGTCTACCCTACGGTCCCCTGGGGCGGCGTCGAGTAGACAGGTCTGTCTCTCGGATGGTAGACAGACTTGTCTGCCTACGGAAGGGAGGGGCCCCGTGACCACCTCGACGCCCACCATCACCGTTCCGCGCCGACGGCACCCCGCCGAGATCGCCGTCACCGCCGACGTCCCCGGCGTCACCGCCGCCGTACCCGTCGTCAAGCCCGAACCGCCGCCCAGTCGCCGGGCCGCGGCCGGCGGCACGAGGCGTCTCGCGCTGGTCGCCTCGATCGTGGTGTCGTTCCTCGCCGCCTCGGCGGCACCGACGCCGCTCTACCAGCACTACGACGCCGTCTGGCACGGCAGCGCGCTCACCACCACCACCGCCTTCGCGATCTACGCCGGCGCGGTGCTGCTCAGCCTGCTCGTCCTGGGGGACCTCGCCACCCACCTCGGTCGCCGGCCCGTGCTGCTCGCCGCGCTGGCCGCCCAGGCCCTCGCCGTCGTCCTGTTCGCGACCGCCGGCTCGTTCGCGGTGCTGTTCGCCGGGCGGGTGATCCAGGGCCTCGCCGCCGGCGCCGCTCTCGGTGCGCTCGGCGCCACCATGATCGACCTTCATCGCGAGCGGGGGACGATCCTCAACGCGGCCGCGCCCGGCGTGGGAACCGGCCTGGGCGCGTTGGTCGCCGGCCTGTTCGTCAGCTACCTGCCCTGGCCGACGCACCTCGTCTACCTGGTGCTGCTCGCGGTCTTCGCGGCGCAGGCGCTCGGCGTCGCACGGCTGCCCGAGGCGCGACGGCGTGCACCGTCCGGGCTGGTCGCGTCGTTGCGGCCGCGCATCGCCGTGCCCGGGGCCGCCCGCTCGGCGTTCCTGGCGGTCACTCCCGTGCTGCTCGCCGTGTGGTCGCTGGCCGGCTTCTACGGCTCCCTCGGACCGGCGCTGATCCGCGAGCTCGCGCACAGCCGGTCAGCGGCCCTCGGCGGCCTCGGTCTGTTCCTGCTCGCCGGGGTGGCCGCCGTCGCCACCGTCGCGCTGCGTGCGTACGGCGCCGGGCGGCTGATGGCGGTCGGCATCGCCGCGCTCGTCGGCGGGGCCGCCGGAGTGGCCGCCGCGATCGCCGCGGACAGTGCGGGTGGGTTCCTGGCAGCGACGGCGCTCGCGGGCGTCGGCTTCGGCGCCGGCCTGCAGGGCGCCATCCGCACCGTCACCGACCTCGCCGCGCCCCGCGAGCGGCCCGGCCTGCTGTCCGCTGTCTTCGTCGTCTCCTACGTCGGCCTGGGCGTCCCGGCCGTCCTCGCCGGTCTGCTCGTCAGCCAGGGCCACGAGCTGCGCCACGTCGCCATCGGCTACGTCCTGGCCCTGATCGTCTTCGCCGGTGCCGCGGCCCTGGGCCTCGCCCGCTCCCGCCGGCGGCCAGCGCTGGATCAGCGCGGCACGTGGGGTCGGCCGCTGTCGTCCCGCACGGCGGCCCGCGGGCAGCGTTGACGTCGTGCCCCGATCGGAACGTGGATGATCACCCGATCGTCAAGAATCCGCGTTACCGATGGATCCGACGAGGCACAGCCCGCCCGTCTCGCGATAGTCGAAGGCCCGCACCACGTTGGGTGGGCAAAGCGTAGCGCCGGACGCCGGACGCCGCGCCAGGCGGCCGGCCCGGGGATCGGGTCTGGCCGCCCGGTCCGCCTGGGCGAACGGCGAGCCGCTCAGGCGTCCTGGACGACGGCGGGAGTCGCGGCACCGGCCGTGGACTCCGCCGTCGCCGCCGGTCTCGCCGCCGCTGCCGCCGGTGTTGCCGTCGCGTTCGCCGCCGCGGACCGGGAGGCGGCGAGCGCGGCGCGGGCGGGGCCGCGCAGTACGGCGAGGGCGACGATCAGGGCGAGCGCGGCGCAGCCAGCGCCGATGAGGAACGCCAGGTGATACCCGCCGACCTGCGCGGCCGCCGCGGAATGCCCGCTGGCCGCGAGGTGCTTCGTGCGGCTGGCGGCGAGGCTGGAGAGCACCGCGAGGCCGATGGACGAGGTGAGCCACATGGACACGTTGACGATTCCGGAGGCGAGGCCGGCGTCGGCACGGGGAACGTCGGCCATGGCGAGGGAGAGCAGCGGGACCGCCGCGGCGCCCATCCCGAACGCGATGATCAGCAGCGGCGGCAGCATGGTGGTGGCGTAGCTCGTGTGCTCGTCGAGCCGCAGGAGCAGCAACAGGCCGGCGAGCAGGGCGATCAGGCCTGGAAGCAGCACCTTCATGGGGCCGAAGCGGATGAGCAGCCGGCTGATGATGCCCAGCGACAGCGCCCCGAACACGACCGTCATCGGCAGGAAGGCCAGGCCGGTGCGCAGTGGGCCGTAGCCGCGGACCTGTTCGAGGTAGAGCACGCCGAAGAAGAACAGCGCGTTCATGCCGATGAACAGGCAGCCGCGCACGGCGCTGGAGCCGATGAGGCTGCGGATCCGCAGCACCCGCAGGGGCATGATCGGATTGCTGCGCCGGGCCTGGACGACGAGGAACGCGACGAGCAGCACGATCCCGGCGGCCAGGTATCCGAGGGTGTGGGCGGAGGCCCAGCCGTGGGTCGCGGCCGTGACGATCCCGTAGGTGGCGATCACCAGCGCGGCCGTGACCAGCAGGGAGCCGGCGATGTCGACGCCCTCGCCCACGCCGAGCCCGGGGCGCTCCTCGATCAGGACGACCCCGAGGGCGAACGTCGCCACGCCGATCGGCACGTTGATCAGGAAGATCCAGTGCCAGCTGACGCCCTCCGTGAGCACCCCGCCGAGCAGGAGTCCCAGCGATCCGCCGCCGATGGCGACAAGCATGTAGGCGCTCATCGCCCGGGCCCGCTCGGCCGGGTGCGGGAACTCGGTGATGATGATCGCGATGATGACGGACGAGGACACGGCCCCGCCGAGCCCCTGGAGGAACCGGGCGGCGATCAGGGTGCCCTGGTCGGGCGCGGCCGCGCACAGCGCCGAGGCCGCGGTGAACAGGGCGACGCCGGTGAGGAACACCTTCTTGCGGCCGACCAGGTCGCCCAGGCGCCCGGCGAGCAGGAGGAAACTGCCGAAGGTGATCAGGTAGGCGTCGACCACCCAGGTGAGGTTCGACTGGCTGAAGTGCAGGTCGTCCTGGATGGCTGGGAGTGCCACGTTCACGATCGACGAGTCGAGCGCGTTCATGAGCATGGCCAGGCACACGACGACCAGCGCGATCCACCGGCGGCGGTCGGGGCCGCCCGCCGTGGTGGGCAGGGTCGCCAACGCGGGCTCAGGCATCGGCCGTGGTGGGCATCGTGGGGCTTCCCTTCGGCCTTGACCCGGGACAATTGGTGCCAGACTCTGGACGGTCACGTCCAGGTAATCATCCCGGATCGGTGATGGTATCGACGGCGCTACTATAGATCGGTGTCGAACACCATCTCCACCGCAGGGCCGATCGTGCTGCTCGCCCGGCTGTCCCGGCTGATGTACCGGGCCTCGACACCGGAGCTGCTCGGAATCAGCCTGAAGGAGATGGCGGCTCTCGCCTATCTGCGCGACCACGCAGGCACCACGCAGAAGGCGCTGAGCGAAGGCCTGTGTGTCGACGCCAACTACTGCGTCCTGCTGCTCAACGAGCTCGAGGCCGCCGGTCTCGCCGAGCGCCACCGCGACCCGGCGGACCGCCGCCGCCACCTTGTGAGGATGACCGACGCCGGCCGTAGGGCGCTCGACCATGCCGAGCGGGGTCAGGAAACCATCGAGGACGAGATCCTCGCCCGCCTCGACCAGGACGAGCGGGCCGCCCTCGCCCGCCTGCTCCGCCGGGCCCTCGACGGGGCCCCCCGCCACGCCGAGCCGTAGCGCCGCGACGCACACCGCCGCCGACCGGCTCGCCAATAACATCACAATTGTCGGGGATTACGTGAGTGTGGCCACCTGCGGTGGCCATGGCCGGGCGGTCCGGAGATAATCACATCTCTACGATCCTTCGGAGGCTTTCATGACGTCCGGCAGCCTGCGCCGACCGCGCCGGCCGACATCTGAGATTCGCGCGGCGTTGCTGGGGGCCGGTCGGAAGGTGTTCGCCGAGAATGGATACCAGGGGGCCAGCACCCGGGATATAGCCGAGCAGGCCGGTGTGGCCGAGGTGCTGCTCTTCCGGCATTTCGGGAGTAAGCGGGGCCTGTTCCGCGACTCGGTTCTCGAGCCCGTGCTCGAGGCCTGGCAGGGCTTCGAGAATCGCTGGTCAGGCGTCGATTTCGAGCAGATGTCCGACCTCGATTCCGCCCGCATCTACGTCGCTACCGTCTACGACTCACTGGTCGAGCAGCGTGAGCTGATCGTGGCGCTGCACTCGGCGAGCATGCACGAGAACTTCGACATGGGGGCGCCGATCGACGAGGTGCTGAGCCTGGATACCGCCAACATGCGGCGGACGATCGAACAGCGCGGATTTGTCGAGGTCGACGCGTTCTGGGCGATGCGGCTGTCGTTCGGTCTCATCCTGTCCGCCGCGGTTTTCGACGACTGGCTGTATCCGGCGGAAGGCCGGCCGGACCGGGCGGAGTTCATCGAGCAGATGGCGGTGTACATCATCGCGGCGCTCACCCATCGCGACAAGATCAGCTGAGCCCTCCCGGGTCCGGGGAGGGCTCAGCCGGAGCGTCGGCAGGCCTACAAGGCTCGGCAGGCCTACAAGGCGGCGCCCACCGGCTCGGCGACCTCGGCCTCGGCGCACAGATCGGCGGCCGCCGTGCGGCCCGCCACCCGGCCGAACGTGGTGGCGTTGGCGATCGAGTTGCCGCTACCCGCGTAGACCGGCCCGAGGACCCCTCCGGAGGCCTCGCCGGCCGCGTAGAGCCCGGGGATGGCCCGCGAACGCTGGTCGAGCACCCGCGCGTGCGCGTCGATGCGGGGACCGACCGAGGTCAGACCGAGCATGTAGAGGCGCAGTTCGGTCGCGTAGAACGGCGGCGTGGCGACCGGCCGCATGTGCTGCGCGACCTTCTGGAAGTCGGTGTCCTCGCCCCGGGCGACGTGCCCGTTGTACCGCTCGAAGGTCCCCTCGAGGTTGGCGGCGGGCACGCCGATCTTCCGGGCGAGCCCCTCGATCGTGTCCGACCTGTGAACGACACCGGCGTCCACCATCGCGTCGATCTTGGGGATGATCCAGTCCTCCTCCGTCTCCCCCGGGAGGGCGACCTTCTTCGTCGCCTTCGTCGAGTGCGGAGACGCCGCGAGCCGGGTCGCGTTGTCGAACACCCCGAAGACCGGGCCGCCCTGGGCCAGCACGATCGGCTGGGTGATGCTGTACGGCGACATCTCGTTGTAGAAGCGTCGGCCCTGGTCGTTGACGATGACCAGCCACCCGGGGAAATAGGTGTCGGGATACCGGCCGAAGTTCGGCCGCATCGTCAGCTGCGAACGGCCCCGGCCGGCGAGCTGGACGTCGAGCGGCATCGTCAGTCGGATTCCGTCGCCCTGCGATCCCGGGGCGCCCAGATACCAGAGCCAGTCCCGCCCCGCGGTGAGCGGGGTGGGACAGAACAGCTTCAGCATCTCGGTGTTCGCGCCGAGCCCACCGCAGGCGAGAATCGTCGCTCGCGACCGGATCTCGTCCTCGCCGACGGCGATTCCGCACACCTGTCCGTCCTCGACGAGCAGGCGGTCGACCCGCCGGCGCAGCGCGATGTCGATCCGCGGGCGCCTGCGGATCGCCGAGACCAGGGCGTCGACGACGGCCTGGCCGCCGAGTGTCGCGTGCCCGCGCGGCACGGCCTCGTCACCGGACGGGTAGAGACCGACGATCTCGACCCCGTGGTCGTTGAGCCACTCGATCGTCGGGCCGGTCTCCTGGCACAGCCGCCAGCCCACCGCGGGATCGACCTGCCACTGGTTCAGCGTCATGTAGTGGCGGAACAGGTCATCGCCGCTGTCCGTGATGCCCTGTGCGGCCTGGAACCGGGTGCCCGCGCCCATGATCAGGCCGTGCGCGAGCCGGCTCGACCCACCGAGGACGTCCTGCGACTCGGCGATGAGCACCGTCGCGCCCGCGGCCTCGGCCTCGAGCGCCGCGCAGAGCCCGGCGAAGCCGGACCCGATCACCACGACGTCCACGTCCACGTCGACCTCGCTGTCGGCATCCACCTCGATGTCGGTCACCGGCCCTCCTCCTGCTCCGCCGCGTCCTTGCCGACTCCCAGGTACTCCTCGTAGAGGTTGTGGAAGTGCCGGATCTTGTTGTACTGGTAGACGCCGTAGGTCACACCTGACGGCTTGACTTTCGCGAGGGTGTGCAGGCCCTTCTGGACGTTCGGGATGTTGAGTTCGTCCTGGTAGAAGATCTCAGCCAGGATGCCCAGCTCCGGCGCGTCCAGGTGCGTCTGGTCGAAACCGATGACGTGCGGCTTCGCGGGCGGCGGGCGCTCGCCGGTGAACGGCTCGAGGATGTAGGTTTCCATGATCGACTGTTCGTGGTTGTCGCCGTACGGCCGGAACCGGTAGCAGATCCGGTTGTACGCGCCCCAGGGATGGAAGTTCGGGAACACCGTGTAGAAGAAGGAGTCCATCAGCTCGGAGTCGCACAGCTCGTCGGCCGCATCGCCGAGCACGGGGCGCAGCGCGTCGCGCCCCATCTGCGCGCCCCAGACCCGGAATGTCGTTCCTCCCGGCATCAGGCCGTCCGCCGTTGACTCCACGGGGTTTCCGGAGTTGAACGAGACCGCCGCCATCTCGCTCTCCGTCGGCGTCCAGCGCAGGTTCGGGCTCGCGACGCCGGTCATGTTGATCGCCCTGGAGTAGTTCTCGAACGCGTCGTACTGCCCGGTCTCGTCACCCGTTGCCGGGAGGATCTGGGGGTGGGTCGCGATCGTGTGGTAGCCCTCCATGAAGGCCTCCTGCGCGACCTTCCAGTTGGCCCGCAGGTACTTGACGGTGTGCACCGCTATGTAGCGGTCCGTGAGCGGGTACCGCTCGAAGTGCTGGTCGATGTCGCCGAGAAAACTCGCCAGCGACTGGGCCTCGTTGTCCATGTTGATGAACACGAACCCGCCCCAGGTCTCCGCGCGGACTTCCTTGAGCGAGAAGTTGTCGCGCCGCACCGTCGGATAGTCCCAGCGGCTGGGGACCCGCTTGAGGCTGCCGTCGAGGTGCCAGCAGAAACCGTGGTACGGGCAGCGCAGCTCGGCGGCGTTGCCACCCTCGTCCCGCAGCGTCCTGCCCTGGTGCAGGCACACGTTGTAGTACGCCCTGATCGTGCCGTCCTCGGTGCGGACGACGAGGATCGAGGTGTCGACGATGTCGTAGACGTACGTGTCGCCGGGGTTCGGGATCTCCTCCTCGCGGCAGGCCAGCTGCCAGACGACCGGCCACAGGCGCTGCTTCTCCAGCTCGTGGTACTCACGGCTGATGTAGCGATCGACCGCGACGTCGTGGGAACCGAGGTACCTGTCGCTCTGCAGGCGCAGGACCGGGGGAACCTCGTGCGTGTCGGTATCGAGAACCGCCTGGTAGGAGATACCACGGGATCGTAATCCGGCGGTCTCGTCCAGGTCGTCGAGCTCAGTCATCGGCTCCGCCCTTCACGTCTGCCTGAGTCAACTGCCAGTGTGCGAACATGTGGCGGCACATCTGCGGGTCGGCGTGCAGGAGCTCGCCGCCCAGCCAGCGGCCGGAGTTGTCGAAGTGTCCCCAGCGATCGCCGGTCTCGTCGGTGTTGTCGGCCTGGACGCGGACCCGGCCGTCGTTTTCGACGGAGTAGACCCGGTTGCGCGTCAACGGGTGCCTGATGGTGTGCGCCATCGCGTCTTCCTTCCCACGATGTGGTGAACGGAGTGGAGATCAGCCCTGAATGATCTCGGCGATGAGGGTGCCGACCGGGTGCGCCTCGTCGGCGTCGGCCTCCACCAGCACCCGGATCCGCCCGCCCACCGGTGCGTCGATCTCGTTCTCCACCTTGTCGGTGCCCAGGACGTAGATCGGAGCGCCGGCCTCGACCGTGTCGCCGTCCGACACCAGCCACTCGGTGATCGCGCCCTCGGTGACGCTGACGCCGGTCTTCGGGATGCGGATCGCTTCGACGTTCTCGCTCACGCCTTGGTTGCCTTCCGGATCGCCGTCTCGATGGTGGACGCGTTGATGAGATAGGCCGACTCGAGTGCCGCCGCGAACGGCACCGGGGTGTGGGCGGAACCGACCCGCAGCACGGGCCCGGCGAGCTGGCTGAAGAGCTCCTCGTGGATACGCGAGGAGATCTCGCCGCCGATGCCGAACGGCACGGCCGACTCGTGCGCGACGACGATGCGCCGGGTGCGGGCCGCCGACTCCAGCACGGTCTGCTCGTCCCACGGCGCGATGGTGCGCAGGTCGATCACCTCGACGTCGATCCCGTCGGCGGCCACCGCCTTCGCCGCGGCGAGCGCGTCGTGCACGGTCTGCGAGTAGGTGACGACCGTGACGTCGGTGCCGGCGCGGGCGATCCGCGCGGACCCGAGCGGGATCCGCTCGGGCACGTCCGCCAGTACCTCCTTCGGCCCGCCGAAGTAGAGCTTGAGGTGCTCGAGGAACAGACAGGGATCCTCGTCCTCGATGCACGAGCGCAGCAGACCGTAGGCGTCGGACGGCGTCGCCGGCGCGACGATCTTCAGGCCGGCCACGTGCGCGAACTCGCTGTCGAGGATGTCGGAGTGCTGGGCGCCGAAGCCACCGGCCGCGCCGCAGATGGTGCGCACGGTCAGCGGCACCGTCGTCTGCCCGCCGGACATGTAGCGCAGCTTCGCCGCGTGGTTGGCCAGCTGGTCGGCCGCGACCCGCAGGAAGTTGTTCAGCATGATCTCGGCCACCGGCCGTGCGCCGGCGATGGCGGCGCCGACGGCCGCCCCCACGATCGCCTGCTCGGAGATCGGGGTCGAGCGCACCCGGCTCGTGCCGTACTTCTCGGAAAGGCCCTTGGTGACGGTCAGGACGCCACCGCCCTCGCGATCGGCGACGTCCTCACCGAACACGATGACCCGGCGGTCGCTCGCCATCGCGTCGTCGAGGGCCCGGTTCACCCCGTCGCGGAAGCTCGCCCTGGTGGTTCTGGTCGCGGTCGTGGTCATGCGGCTCCTCCGGCCGTGGTGGCGAAGACGTCGGTGAAGAGCTCCTCGACCGACGGTTCGGGGGTGGCGAGCGCGTCCTTCGCCGCCTGGGTCACCGCCGCGCGTACCTCGTCCTCGAGCGCGGTCAGCTCGTCGGGCGACGCGCCGAACTCGTCGAGCAGGCGGGCCCGCAGGCGGGGCAGCGGGTCGCGCTCCCGGGCGGCCGCCATCTCGGCCTTGTCGATGTACTCGCCGGGGTCGCCGAACTGGTGGCCCCGGAAGCGGAACGTCACCGCCTCGATGAGGGTCGGCCCCTCACCCGCGCGGGCACGTGCCACGGCCTCCGCCGCCGCGTCGCGCACGGCGAGGGGGTCGTTGCCGTCGACCTGGACGCCGACCATGCCGTAGCTCGCGGCGCGATCGGCGATCCGGGTGACACCCGTGCCCGCCGCGAGCGCGGTGTGCTCGGCGTAGAGGTTGTTGTGGCACACGAAGATCACCGGAAGCTTCCAGACGGAGGCGAGGTTGAGGGCCTCGTGGAAGGCGCCGATGTTGCTGGCCCCGTCACCGAAGGAGCAGGCCGTCACCCGGCCGTCGCCGTTGATCTGGGACCACAGGGCGAATCCGTTGGCGATCGGCAGGCCGCTGCCGACCACTCCCGTCGTGACCATCAGCCCGGAGTCCGGGTGGGTGATGTGCATGGGGCCGCCCTTGCCCTTGCACGTGCCGGTCGCGCGACCGAGGAACTCCGCCCACAGGTCGGACAGCGGCACGCCCTTGGCGAGGTGGTCGTGGAGCCCGCGGTAGGTGGTGACCAGGTAGTCGGTCGAGTCGAGCGCGGCGCAGATGCCGGTGGCGACCGCCTCCTGGCCACGCGGCGAGTAGTAGTTGAGGACGACCTGCCCGGACTGCATGAGCGTCCAGAACTGGTCGTCACACTCCTTGATCGTGTACATGGTGCGGTACAGGTCGACCGCAGATATGATCTTGGTGCTTGCTGGCATGGCGATCCTTATCGGGCGGGCTGCGCTGTAGTCTGCGTCACAGAGTTTATATAGTATGTACTTACTGTCTAGGTCAAGGCGGGAGCGGCCGAGCGCCCTTCCCGCGAGGTCCGATCGCTGCGGGCGGTCCCCCTGTGACGAGCGCGAACGCACCCCCGACCCGGCGCCTGCCGGCCCGGCCCCGAGGCCTGGCCGGCGGCGCCGCGATCAGTTCGTCCGGCCCGCGCCGACGAGCCCCGGCGCCGCCGATCATCCGCATCGGGCGGCTCGGTCGATCGTCCAGGGATCCGCCGAAGCGATTGACAGTCTCCGTCCGGGGCGAGCCCGATCACCGGCTGCAGGGTCTTCTCGCGGTCACCCGGCCTTCCGGGTGACCGCGCAATCCGCTGGTGCCCGGACGGGTACGCGAGGCGTCAATCCGTGTTGGCTGAATTCAGGAGGATGCCATGCCACAGGCAAAGATGGTCGTGTATTCGAGCCCGTCCTCGCCCGACCGCGAGGACGAGTACAACAAGTGGTACAACGAGATTCACCTCGCCGAGGTCTGTGCCATGCCCGGCATTCTCTCCGCGGTCCGTTTCTCGATGTCCGAGGCGCAGATGGTCCCGGGCGTGACCGTCGCCGGTCATCGGTACATGGCGATCTACGAGGTCGACGCCCCCGATTTCACGGCGCTCCTCGCGGACATGCTCGCGCGCTCGCAGGACGGTCGGTTCACCATGTCGGACGCCATCGACATGACCGCCAACCCGCCGATCACGCTGATGTTCGAACCGCTCGCCGGCTGAGCGGTTTTCAGGCGACCCGGCAGACAGGAGAGGGCCACAGTGGAAACAGCGATCCGCGTCGACGTGCGGGGGCCGAGTTTCGGCGCACCCAGGCCGGAGCTGTACCGGGCGGCGCTGGAGACAGCACAGTTCGCCGACGAACGCGCCGACGACGTGATCATGTTAGCCCATGACATGCGGGCCGGGCGTCATGCCCGTTCAGGCGAAGGCCAGCTGACCTGAGAGCCAGCTGACCTGAGAGCCAGCTGACCGCAGCCGAAAGGCGACACCCCGACCGCGACGACGCGGTCGGGGTTCGTCGCGTTGCGGAGATCGCGGCGCGGACGCGGGTCAGCCGCCGCGGACGACGGAGGTGGCGGCGGGGGTGGGGGCGACCTTGCCGGCGGCGGGGGCCGGGACGATCCGCCGACCCTCCCAGTTGACCACCACGCAGGCGATGAAGACGACGATCGTGCACATGAGAACGACGAACTGGCGCGAGATCACGGGGGCTCCTGCCAGGGGATGGGTCCGGACGGGTGCTGGTGGGGACCGTCGGTCACTCGGCGAAGTCGAACCAGGCCTCGGCGTCCTGGGGCGAGTCCACGGTCGGCGCGATCAGCCGGTTGACCGTGAGGTAGATGACCGCCAGCATCATCACCGCGAACGTCGCCCAGATGAAGCCGAAATGCTGTTCCTTGCTCGCGAGCGCGGAATGCAGCGCGATGAGCGCGAACCCCGGATAGGCCCAGCGGTGCAGGTGCAGCCAGCGACGGTAGGAGATCCGGCGCTGGAACCAGACGGAGAAGCCGACCACGATGACGATTTCCAGGCCGACGATCCCGATGCTGACGACGGTGTCGGCGCCGCCGATCCAGGGGATCCAGACCTTCTCCATGTCGAAGAACGTGTCGTGCCGGAAGACGTGCAGGACGGCGTGCAGACAGGAGGACGAGATCGCCACGATGGCCAGCGTCACGTGGCCGCCGTACAGTGTCGCCCGGTGCAGGTGGCCATCGAGCAGCCGGCTGGCGAGCAGTGCCCCCCAGATGACGGTCGCGGCCATGCTGAAGAATGCGATGTAGGCCGTGATGCCGGCGATGTGGATCAGTGTGTGATCCCCGGTGACGCCGGGCCGGCGGTCGGGGAGTGCCACCAGGTACGGGACGACCGCGCCGCCGTGGCCGACAAAGTTCATAGAGGGTCACCTCCGGGCTTCCCCCCCGGGCCGCAACCTGACCGGACAAAAGCTAGCAGAACGGTCGGAGCGCCCTCATGCCGGATACGCCTGAGGGAGGGACGGACTACGGAATGGAGTGGCGATGGCGAACCTGGTACTGGGGCCACTGCAGCGGCACGTCGACGCCACGAGCGTGACGATCTGGGTGGAGACCGACGGCCCGACCCAGGTCGAGGTCGCCGTGATCGACGCCGAGGGCCCGGTTGGGTCCGCGCACACGTTCACTGTCTGTGGTCACCACTATGCGGTGGTGACGGTGGATGGCCTGAGGGGCGGTGTGCCACGGCCCTACGAGGTTCGCCTGGACGGTGAGCGGGCGTGGCCGCTGCCCGGCGAGCCGCCGAGCCTGCTGCGCCCGGCGCCGGGCATGGCGGACGCGGCCCCGACGACGTTGGCGTTCGGATCGTGCCGGGTGACCGCTCCCCAGGAGAAGCCGTACACGCTCAACGCCGACGAGAACCCGTCGGGCCTCGGCACCGACGCGCTGCACGCGCTGGCCCTCGACCTGCGCGCCCAGGCCGCCGCACCCGCCGTACCCGCGGCGCCCGTCCCGTCCGGCGAGCCGGCGTCGGGTGGCCGGCGCACCCCGGACGTCCTGCTGCTGCTCGGTGACCAGGTCTACGCCGACCATGTCTCGCCGGACACGCTCGCCTGGATCAGGCGGCGCCGGGACACCTCCCGCCCGCCGGGGGAGGAGATCGCCGACTTCGAGGAGTACACCCGGCTCTACCGCGAGGCGTGGTCGCAGCCGGAGATCCGCTGGCTGCTGTCGACGGTCCCGACCGCCATGGTCTTCGACGACCACGACGTCCGCGACGACTGGAACATCTCCGCGGCGTGGCGCGCCGAGGTCCGCGGGCAGCCCTGGTGGGACGAGCGGATCATCGGCGGCATCATGGCCGCCTGGCTCTACCAGCACCTGGGCAACCTGGGCCCGGCGCAGCGCGCGTCCGACCCGGTGTTCGCCGCGCTGACGGGCCCCGACGGCCGCGGGGTGGTGGACGCGGAGGCGGCCGGTGCGCTGCGGGCGTTCGCCCGGCGGGCCGACGCGCGCGCCGACGGCGAGCGGCATGACGACATCCGCTGGAGCTACCGCTGGGACCTCGGGCGAACCCGGCTCGTGGTGATCGACTCGCGCAGCGCCCGCGTCGTCTCCCCGGACGGGCGGCGACTGATGGTGGCGGACGCCGAGTGGGACTGGGTCACCGAGCAGACCCGCACGGGCGGCGACGTCGACCATCTGCTGCTCGCCACGTCGCTGCCCTACCTGCTCACCCCGGGGATCCACTGGGTGGAGGCGGCCAGCGAGGCACTCGTCGCCGGGAGCCGGGGCCGCGTCCTCGCCCGCGGGGCGGAGAAGGTCCGCCAGCGGGTCGACCTCGAGCACTGGTCGGCGTTCGGGGAGTCGTTCGCGGCCATGGCCGAGCTGCTGCGGGCGGTGGCCTCGGGGGAGCGCGGCCCGGCACCCGCCTCGGTGGTGCTGCTGTCCGGCGACGTCCACCACGCCTACGTCGCCCGGGCGGAGCTGCCGGGGGCGCGCTGCCCGGTGGTGCAGGCGGTCTGCTCGCCGTTTCGCAACCCGCTCGGCCCGGGCATCCGCCGGGTCGACCGACTCGCCCGCCGCCGCCCCGTGGCGGCCGGCATCCGGGCGTTCGCGAAGCTCGCGGGCGCGCCGGACCCGGCCATCGACTGGCGGGTGAGCGACGGCCCCTGGTTCGAGAGCCAGATCGCCTACCTCGACGTCGACGGCCGTGCGCTCACGCTGCGCCTGGACAAGACCGAGCCGGACGGCACCCCCGGCGGCCTCGACGAGGTCCTGCGCGCCGCCCTTTCCTGACTTCCTCCTGGCCGGGTTCGCCCCTCCAGGCCGATCTTCCTACAGGCCGATCTTCCTACAGGCCGAGGTGGCGGGCGATGAGCATTTTCTGCACCTCGCTCGTTCCCTCGCCGATCTCGAGGATCTTGCTGTCCCGCCAGTGCCGGGCGACGGGATACTCGTTCATGAATCCGTAGCCGCCGTGGATCTGCGTCGCCTCACGCGCGTTGGTGACCGCGGCCTCGCTGCTGAACAGCTTCGCGATCGCCGCCTCCTTCTTGAACGGCAGCCCCGCGGCCATCCGGGCGGCGGCGTCGTAGTAGGCGGTACGGGCGACGTGGGTCCGCGCCTCCATCTCGGCGATCTTGAACGCGATGCCCTGGTTCGCGCCGATCGGCCGGCCGAAGGCCTGGCGGGCGCGGGCGTAGGCGACCGACTCGTCGACGCACGCCTGCGCGAGCCCCACCGCCAGCGCCGCGATCGCGATCCGCCCCTCGTCCAGGATCGACAGGAAGTTGGCGTAGCCCCGCCCGCGCTCGCCGAGCAGGTTGGCCGCGGGCACCCGCACATCCCGCAACGTCAACGGATGGGTGTCGCTCGCATGCCAGCCGACCTTCGAATAGGCCGGCTCCGCGGTGAACCCGGGGCGGGGGACCGGGACGAGGAAGGTGCTGATCTCCTTCGCGCCATCGCCGGTGGTACCGGTCACCGCGGTGACGGTGACCAGCCGGGTGATGTCGGTGCCCGAGTTCGTGATGAACGCCTTCGATCCGTTGATCACCCACTCGTCGCCGTCGCGCACCGCGGTGGTGCGGATGCCGCCGGCGTCGCTGCCGGCCTCCGGCTCGGTCAGCCCGAACGCGCCGAGCGCCTCCCCGGTACACAGCCGCGGCAGCCATTCCCGCTTCTGCTCCACGGTGCCGAACCGGTAGACGGGCATCGCCCCGAGGGAGCAGCCGGCCTCCAGGGTGATCGCGACGGACGAATCCACCCGGGCGAGCTCCTCGATCGCCAGGCACAACGCGAAGAAATCCCCGCCCATCCCGCCGTACTCCACCGGGAAGGGCAGGCCGAACAGCCCCATCTTCCCCATCCCGGCGACGATCTCGTAGGGGAAGGTCCGCTCCTCGTCGTGGCGGGCCGCGGCGGGCGCGACGACGTCACGGGCGAACGCCGCGACGGTTCGGCGCAGGGCCTCCTGCTCGTCGGTCAGGCGCGTGTCGGGCATGGGGCTCGTCTCCCGGGGACGGTGTGGCTGTCGTCCACCATCATCACCGAGACGACCGGCGCCGCCGTGGATCTCAGCCGGATGGATCTCAGCCGGGCGGCGCGGGAACGGGCCGGGGGCGCAGCGCCGGGGGAATGCCGGGCTCGGCGTCGACGACGCGCAGCAGCAGGCGCAGCAGCTGAGCCTGCTCGTCCGGGGTCAGCTGGCGCAGCGAGGCGGGCGGTTCGAACAGCAGGTCGCACGCACGTTCGAACACGACCCGGCCCTCGTCGGTCAGCGCGACCGTCTTCGCCCGTCGGTCGGTCGGATGCGGCTCGCGGCGGGCGACGCCGCGGCGCTCGAGCAGGTCGACGACGCTGGTGAGGTAGCTCGGGTCATGGCGGAAGGTCTCGACGAGCTCGCGCATCGGGCGCGGGCCGCTCGAGAGCACCAGCAGGATCTTCAGGGCGGCCGGGGTGAGATCGAACGCCTGGCAGACGGTGTGCATCCGGCTGGGGGCCTCGCCGCCGAAGGCCAGCGCCAGCATGGCGCGCCACGCCTCGCGCGCCGTCTCCCCGGCGCCGTCGGCGGTACCTGCGCCATCGGCGGTACCTGCGCCGTCGGCCTCGCCGGTGCTGTCGGCCTCGCCGGTGCTGTCAGCCTCACCGGCGTCCATGGCCTCGACGGCCGCGTCCCGGATGATCACCCCGCGACCCTCCCTCCCCGTCGATCCCGCCCGGGGGATCGCCCCCCGATCCTACGCGAGAGCATGCGCACTGCTATTATTGATGCCACGGTATATTTGACACAACTCAACGAATGGGCGGATGCTGACATCCGTCCGGCGTCCTTCCTCCTCGCCACGGAGATCCTCATGTCCGACCAGTCGAACGCGGCCGCGCCGGCCGCCGACGCCAGGCTCGACCCGGCGCTGATCCGCCTGTCCGCCACGGTCATGCTCGGCGCGATCATGGTGATCCTCGACACGACCATCGTCTCGATCGCCATCCACGCGCTCGGCAACGAGTTCCACACGTCGCTGTCGACCATCTCCTGGGTCACCACCGGCTACCTGCTGGCGCTCGCCGTCGTGATCCCGATGGCCGGCTGGGCGGTCGAGCGGTTCGGCGCCACCCGGATGTGGACCATCTCGCTGACACTGTTCGTCGTGGGCAGCGCGCTGTGCGGCATGGCCTGGTCCGCGGAGGCGCTGATCGCCTTCCGGATCCTGCAGGGCCTCGGCGGCGGCATGATCATGCCGATCTGCATGACGCTGCTCGCCCAGGCCGCCGGCCCGCAGCGGATCGGCCGGGTCATGAGCATCATCGGCGTTCCCATGCTCATCGCGCCGGTCCTCGGGCCCGTCGTCGGCGGCCTGATCGTCGACCACCTGAGCTGGCGCTGGATCTTCTACGTGAACGTGCCGATCGGCGTGATCGCCCTGATCGCCGCCTGGCGGGTGCTGCCCCGCACCGACCGCGGCTCCGCGAGCCACCGGCTCGACGTCCCCGGCCTGGCACTGATCTCCCCGGGCCTGGCCGCGCTCGTCTACGGCCTGTCCGAGGCGGGCAACGGCGGCGGCTTCGGCTCGCTGAAGGTGCAGATCAGCGTCGCGATCGGCCTGGTCCTGCTGGCCGGGTTCGTCGTCCACGCGCTGCGCCGCGACGGTGCCCTGCTCGACCTGCGGCTGTTCCGCAACCGCGGGTTCAGCGTCGCGAGCGTCGCGACGTTCATCATCGGCGCGATGCTGTTCGGCGCGATGTTCCTGCTGCCGCTCTACTACCAGATCGCCCGTGGGCAGAGCGCCAGCGACGCCGGCCTGCTGATGGCTCCGCAGGGCCTGGGCGCCATGATCGCGATGGCGATCGCCGGCCGGGTCTCCGACCGTCGTGGCCCCCGCGCGGTCGTCCCGCTCGGCATGCTGCTGTCCCTGCTCGGCACGCTGGTGTTCACCCAGGTCGACGGCCACACCAACGAGGCCCTGCTGGCGCTGGCGCTGTTCGTGCGCGGCCTCGGCTTCGGCGCCGCGATGATGCCCGCCATGAGCGCCGCCTACGCGACCCTCGCCCCCGCCGCCGTCCCGCGTGCGACGACCACGCTGAACATCCTGCAGCGGGTCGGCGGGTCGCTGGCCACCGCGCTGGTCGCCGTCGAGTTGCAACACGCCGTCGCCCACCGGGTGGGGGGCGGGAGCGGCGCGGGCGCGCTCGCCGAGTCGGCCGGCGCGAAGCTCTCCGGCCCGATCGCCGACAAGGTCGGCGAGGCGTTCGGCGTCACGTTCTGGTGGGTCGTCGCCCTGACCGCCGTCGGCCTCGTCGCGAGCGTCTTCCTTCCCGGCCGCAGCCGTCCCGCGTCCGCCGCGGGGTCGGACACTCCGGCGACAACCCCCGCGGACGTCCAGGCGGCGTCCCCGCATCCCGAACCGGTCACGGTCGATTAGGTCGCGTCTCGAATTGTGATCTTCGTGTGTGGGTTCAGTGTCCGTTTCGTCCCGGTAGATCGATACGGGAGGTCCCGTTCCCCTGCCTGGCCGGGAAGTCTGCGTAACATGCGCGCGTGCTGACCTACGCCAGCGACCTCGACACGGCGTTCGTCATCACCCGGGCGGCCAGGCTGGATCCGGAGCGGGCGATGGTCGAGAGCCTGTCGCACACGGTGTGATGGCACCGGCCGTTCGGGTTCGACGAGTGGGCGCTGTTCGAGACGAGGAGGCACCGGATGTCGGGCGAAACGGGTGGCTTAGCGGGTGGCGGGAGCCGTCCGGCCAGCTTCTACCGGTACGCGGAGGTGCTCGCCGAGCAGCCGGCGGTGATCGAGGTGGGCGGGGGCACCGTCACCTACGGTGAGATGGCTGGCCGGGTGAATCGGGCTTCGCACGCTCTGCGGGCGGCGGGGCTCGCCGCCGGGGAGCGGGTCGCGGTCCTGATGGGTAACTCGGCTCGGTTCCTGGAGATCGCGCTCGCGGCGGGGCAGATCGGGGTGCAGCTCGTCCCGGTCAACACCCAGCTCACCCCCGAGGAGGTCGCCTACATTCTGGCGAACAGCGACAGCCGGCTGCTGTTCGCCGACGCCGAGCGGCTGGGTCGGGCCGAGGCCGCCCGGCGTTCGCTGGGGCGCGACCCGGCCGGGCTGGTCGCGGTGGACGCGGTGGACGCGCCGGCGCCGCCGGGGCACGGGAGTACGACGCGCTGGTCGTGGGGCAGCCGGACACCGAGCCGGCCGATCGAGTGCACGCCAACGTCATGCTGTACACGTCGGGCACGACCGGGCGTCCCAAGGGTGTCGTGTGGCCGGTGTCGGCGGCGATAGATCCCGAGGTGGGGGTCGCGTCGACGGATCCGCTCATGGAGCTGCGGGGCATGACCCACGACCCCGGCGCGGTCTCGCTCATCGCCGGGCCGCTTTACCACGGTGCTCCGGGCGCCTGGGCGTTACAGGGCTTACATCACGGACATTGCGTGCTGCTCGCCGGCCGGTGGGACAGCGAGACGTTCCTGCGCCTGGTCGAGCGGTACCGGGTGCGCACCGCGCAGCTCGCGCCGATCCACTTCCACCGGCTGCTCACGCTGCCCGACGAGGTGCGCGACCGGTACGACGTCGGCTCCCTGCAGGTGGTCAGCCACTCCGGCGCCGCGACGCCGGTGGCGACCAAGCACCGGATGATGGCGTGGTTCGGGCCGGTGCTGTGGGAGTACTACGCGGCCTCAGAGGGGTTCGGCACGTCGATCACACCGACCGACTGGCTGGCGCACCCGGGCAGCGTCGGGCGCGCCGACGGCAACGGAGCGGCCATGCTCATCCTCGACGAGGACGGCAAGGAGCTGCCGGCCGGGGAGACCGGACAGCTGTGGATCCGCCTCTCGGCCACCATGCGCAGCTCCTATCTGGGCGACCCGGAGGCGACGGCGGCGAGCCGTCGCGGCGAGTACCACTCGGTCGGAGACATGGCCTACCTCGACGCCGAGGGCTGGTTGTACCTCGTCGACCGGCGCACCGACATGATCCTCTCCGGTGGGGTCAACGTGTATCCGGCCGAGGTCGAGGACGCGCTGCGCCGCCACCCCGGCGTGGCCGACGTCGCCGTCATCGGCGTGCCCGACGAGGAGTGGGGGTGGCGCGTCCACGCGGTGGTC
Source organism: Frankia sp. RB5 (assembly GCF_059816245.1). NCBI lineage: Bacteria > Bacillati > Actinomycetota > Actinomycetes > Frankiales > Frankiaceae > Frankia > Frankia sp. RB5. The sequence continues at coordinate 1,074 of NZ_JCBATA010000031.1, read as the reverse complement.
GTGCCCGCCGACGGCGCGTTGGCCGGGCCCGCGCTCGCCGAGGAGATCCGCGGCTTCGCGGAGCAGGTTCTCGCCGGCTACAAGCGGCCCCGCGGCCTCGAGTTCCGCGAGAGCCTGCCCTACTCGCCGACCGGCAAGCTGCTGCGCCGCGCGTTGCGCGACGAACCCAGCCCCTGACCCAGCTCAGCCCCTGACCCAGCTCAGCCCCTGAAGCTAGTGCGTGAGCGTGATGGAGAGCGCCTCGGCGCGGATGGCGGTCAGCGCCTCGGTATCGGCGAGCAGGGCGCGGAACGTGAACTCGAGCACCTCGTCGATGCCCATGGACGGGCTGCTTCGCACCACCGCTGCCGCGTCCAGCACGCCGAACACGAGCCGGCTGGTGTGGGCGGGGTCGACGGCCCGGAAGACACCGTCGGCGACGGCACCCGCGATCAGGTCCGCGCAGTAGCGCCGGCCCGCCAGCACCTCCCTCTGCTGGGGGGCGAAGACGGGGTCGGCGAGCTCCCGGGTGCGCAGCAGCGCGGTGACGACGAACGGCGTGGTCAACATGAGGTCGCCCAGTTCGTGCAGCCAGCGGTAGAGCCGCACCGCGGGGCCGTGCGGCAGCGGGGCCAGTTGGTCGACCACCGCGGCCATCCGGATCGAGGTGCGGTCGAACAGGGCGGCGAGAATCGCCTCCTTCGACCCGAAGTGCTTGTAGAGGCTGGGCTGGCGGATGCCGACGGCCGCCGCGATATCCCGCGTGGTGGTGGTCGTGAAACCACGCTGGGCGAACAGCCGGGCCGCTTCCGTCAGCACACGTTGGGCCGTCGGTGAGCACGGCGGAGCCGCTGGTGGAGATTGCGGGAGGCGGTCGGTCACTGTCCTCCATTCCCCTTCCTGCACATCGGTCTCCTGTGCATTGGTTGCTCGTCAGGCTATCGTATGATAGCTTGCGGTCGAGATCGATGAGCATTTTCAAAGTTGGTTTTTTTAGATTCCTTCCTGTTCCAGGACGAAGACGGCTTGGGTGAATGTGCCGACCCGGCGTGGGCAGCCGCGGAAGCGGCTGAAGACGCGCCAGTTTTTCAGGAC